>JBEBJW010001424.1:0-2260 GCA_040079715.1 Myxococcota bacterium
CAGGCGTTCCCGTGATCCGTCCACAGCAAGGATCGTGCCGAAGTTGAACGCCCTTTGGGGGAACTGAGATGCCCTGAAGGGGAACTCAGACGCCCTCCGGGGGAACCGAGAGGCCCCGAAGGGGAACCGAGACGCCCTTCGGGGGAACTCAGACGCCCTTCGAGGGGAATCCGGATGCCCTTCGAGGGGAACTCAGACGCCCTTCGAGGGGAATCCGGATGCCCTTCGAGGGGAACTCAGACGCCCTTCGGGGGAACGCGGACGCCCTTCGAGGGGAACTCAGACGCCCTTCGGGGCGACCGAGGCGCCCCACCAGGGGATCCGAGGCGTGCCGAACCCTCGCTGGTGGGCGATCCGTGTAGTTCACCGGACCTTTGCGAACCGACCGTCGAAGGTGGCGTCCGAACCGTCCACGGAGGTCGGGATGACGATGACCGCGCTGCTGGCGTCGGTGTGGGTGGGGTCCGCGCGGGCGGAGGCCCCGCCGGTGGACCGGTTCGACCCACCGGCGTTCGAGGTCGACGGCGGGCGCGGGGGCCTGACCCTGGTCCACACCGCGGTCCACGCCGAGGTCCAGCTCGGGATGGCCGTCGTCGACGTGACCCAGCGGTTCCACAACCCGTACGACCACCCGATCGACGCGACGTACCTGTTCCCGCTGCCGCCGGAGGCCGCGGTCCGGTCGATGGACCTGACCTGCGGCGGGCGCCGGATCTCGGGGCTGCTGCTCGATCGGGCGGCCGCCCGGGCCCGGTACGAGGCCGCCGCCGCCGAGGGCCGGACCGCGGCGCTGCTCGAGCAGGAGCGGCCGAACCTGTTCCGCCAGTCGGTCGCGTCCTTGTGCCCGGGCGAGGACGTGGTGGTGGACCTGCAGTACGTCGACCCGCTGGTGCTCGAGGACGGGCGCCGGGAGCTCGTGTTCCCGACCACCGTCGGCCCGCGGTACCACCCGGACGGGGTCGCCGAGCCGCCGTTCACCACCCTGCCCGCCCACACCGTCGAGATCGAGGTCGTGATCGACGAGGGGATGCCGGTCGCGTCGATCTGGAGCGACTCGCACGTGATCGACCTCGGGCCGGAGGCGGCGGACCACGTGACCACGATCCGGACCGACCCCGCGGCGACCGCGCCGAACCGCGAGTTCCACCTCGGGTGGGCCTTCGCCGGATCCGCGCCCCAGCTCGCCGCGGTGGCGATCCCGCCGACCGCGACCGCCGACGGCTACCTCGGGGTGACGCTCGAGCCGCAGCTGCTCGAGGACCTCGGCCCGACCCGCGGGCGCGAGCTGCTGTTCGTGCTCGACGAGTCGTGCTCGATGCAGGGCGAGCCGTTCGCCGCCGAGCAGCGGGCGGTGCGGACCGCGCTCGACCGGATGGGGCCGGACGACACGTTCGATCTGGTGCGGTTCTCGAACACCGCGAGCGCGATGTTCGCCGAGCCCCAGCCGAACACCGCCGCGAACCGGGCGGCGGCGGAGGCGTGGCTCGAGGTGTTCGACGGCGGCGGGACCGAGATGACCGCCGGGATCGTCCACAGCCTGACCCTCCCCGGCGACCCCGCGCGGCTGCGGCTGGTGCTGTTGTTGACCGACGGGTACATCGGCGACGAGCAGCAGGTGCTCGACACGGTCGCGGCGAACCTCGGCGACGCGCGGCTGTTCTCGCTCGGCGTCGGGAGCGCGGTCAACCGGTACCTGCTCGACGCGCTGGCCGAGGTCGGGCGGGGGGACGTGTCGTACCAGCTCCCGGAGACCCCGGTGGCCGAGACGGTGGACCGGTTCTACGCGCGGATCGCGCACCCGGCGCTGACCGATCTGGCGATCGACTGGGGCGGGCTCGACGTGCGGGAGGTGTACCCGTCGGTGCTGCCGGACCTGTTCGCCGGGCAGCCGGTCCGGGTCGTCGCGCGGTACGCCGGCGCGCTCCCCCCGACGACGATCGCGCTGACCGGCGCGACCGCGACCGACACGTTCCGGGTCCAGCGGGCGCTGTCGCTCGCCGACGCCGACGTCGACGGGCTCCAGGGGGCGCTGCCGACGCTGTGGGCCCGTCGGAAGATCGCCGACCTCGGGCGGACCCTCGCCCGCCAGCCCGAGGCGCTCGAGCGCGAGGTGACGGCGGTGGCGCTCGCCCACCACCTGGTCAGCGACTACACCGCGCTCGTCGCGACCGAGACCCGGCGGTCGACCTGCGGTCCGGCCCAGGGGACGATCGAGGTGCCGTCGATGCTGCCGGACGGGTTCGGGTTCGCGGTGGCCGAT
>JBEBJW010001425.1:0-2258 GCA_040079715.1 Myxococcota bacterium
CCGCATCCAGCGCGTTGGCCTGGATGAATTCGCGCCTTGGTTCCACCACGTCGCCCATCAGCTTGGTGAACAGATCATCGGCGTCGTCGGCGTGGTCGTCGTCTCCGGCGTCGGGTTCGACGGGTCCGACGGGTCCTCCACGTCGGCCGGGTCCGCCGGCTCGGGCTCGGTCCCACACGCCACCAGCCAGGCCACCGCAACGAATCGGAGCGGGTTCATGTTGCCTCCACGGCCCGAAGTGACGGCTGGAGCTACGTTGCTACTGGTCCAGTTCTCGGATAGGGCGCTGGTCCAATCCACCCGAGCGGATGGGCGAACGATGCGGACGTGGGATCTCGCGATCGAGGTGCCGGACGCCCGGACCTCCGACGATCCCGTGTATCGGCGGATCGCGGCGGTGATCGCGGCGGACATCGAGCGGGGCCGGCTCCGGCCGGGGGAGCGGCTGTCGTCGACCCGGATCCTCGCGGATCAGCTCGGGGTGAACCGGAACACGGTGGTGGCGGCGTTCGAGGTCCTGCGGGTCGGCGGGTGGATCGAGGGCGGCTCGACCCGGGGCACGTTCGTCACCCGTCTGCTGCCGCGCCGGGCGCCGAGCCCTGCGTCTCCGGCGACGGCCCCCGCGGGGTCCGCCGTGGACAGCGCCGGGTTCGACGTCGGGCCGGACGTGCCGGACCTGCGCCCGATCCGCGCCCCGGGGCTCCACCTGCTGCTCGGCGGGGTCCCGGACCTCCGGCTGGTGCCGCACCGCGAGCTCGCCCGCGCGTACCGCCACGCCCTGGCCGGGGCGCGGGGGCGGCGGTCGATCGACTACGCCGATCCCCAGGGCAACGAGCGGCTGCGGCTCGCGCTCGGCGACCTGCTCGCGCGCACCCGCGGGATCCACGCGCCGCCGCCGTCGATCTGCGTGGTGCGCGGCAGCCAGCACGGCCTGTACCTGATCGCGCGGACGCTGATCCGGCCGGGCGACGTGGTCGCGATCGAGGCGACCGGGTTCCCGCCCGGGTGGCGGGTGATGGAGGAGGCGGGGGCCGAGCTCGCGCCGATCGCGGTCGACCGCGACGGGCTCGACGTCGACGCGCTCGCGAGGCTGGCCGCCACCCGGCGGGTCCGGGCGGTGGTGGTCACCCCGCACCACCAGTACCCGACCACGGTGACCCTGTCGGCGGAGCGGCGCCGGCGGCTGCTCGCGCTCGCGGCCGCGCACCGGATGATCGTGGTCGAGGACGACTACGACTTCGAGTTCCACTACGACGGGCCGCCGGTGTTGCCGCTCGCGGCGTCGGACCCGGACCGGGTGGTGGTGTACGTCGCCACGATGTCGAAGAGCCTCGCCCCCGGCCTGCGCGTCGGGTACGTCGTCGCGCCCCCGGAGGTGGTCCGCCGGATCGCGCACTACCGGTGGTTCGTGGACCAGCAGGGCGATCACGTGGTCGAGCACGCCGTCGCGTCGCTGCTCGAGGACGGCGTGGTCCAGCGGCACACCCGGCGGGCCCGGCGGGCGTACCGGTCCCGGCGCGACGCGCTGGTCGAGGCGCTCCGGTCGCGGATCCCCGAGATCGAGCTCGAGGTGCCGGCCGGCGGGATGGCGGTGTGGGCGCGGGTCCCGGGCCTCGACGCGACCGGCTGGCGGACCCGCGCGATGGCCGCCGGGGTGTCGATCCAGGCCGGGCGGGGGCTGTCGGTCGACGGCTCGGCCTGGGAGCACGTCCGGCTCGGGTTCGCCGCCTGCACCGAGGCCGAGCTCGTCGCCGCGGTCGAGATCCTCGCCGGGTGTCGGTAGCGAAGGGCGCCGGTCAGGGCTGTCGCGGGAGCTCGATCCACACCCGCGCGCCGCCCTCCGCCCGGTTCTCCGCGCCGGCCTCCCCGCCGTGCGCGACCGCGATCTGCCGGACCAACGCCAACCCGAGCCCCTCGCCCCGAGGGCCGCTCGTCGACCCGCGCCAGAACGGCTGGAACGCCTGGACCTCGTCGCCCGGCGCGAACCCGGGACCGTCGTCGTCGACCTCGAACCGGACCCGCCCGCCGCGATCCGACACGGTCAGCCGGACCGTGTCCGCGCCGTACCGACGGGCGTTGTCGAGCAGGCCCGACACCTCGGGCCACTGGAAGATCACCCCGACAGACCCGGTGATGGTGTTGCCGCGCGCCACGATATGGTCGGCGGCGAGGACGACGCCATCAAGTATCTCGAGGAAAAGCGGTCGGTTAAGCCAAAGCTGAAGCTCGTCGACTGGAAGCCTCGGCGCGGCTCGGAC
>JBEBJW010001426.1:0-2250 GCA_040079715.1 Myxococcota bacterium
CTCCAGGCGGTCCTCGGGCTGCCGCGCGATCTGCCGTCTCCGGACGATCCGACGTTCCTGGCCGAGACCGCGCGGGTGATCGTCGAGGCGATCCTCGCGTCGGACGGCGGGGCGTTCGTGCTGTGCACCAGCCACGCCGCGGTGAAGGCCTACGCGCGGGCGATCCGCGACGGGGCCGGCGGACGGCCGATCCTCGCCCAGGGCGACGCCGGGCGGGCGGTGCTGCTGGACCGGTTCCGGACCGACCGGCGGGCGGTGCTGGTCGGCACCGACAGCTTCTGGGAAGGGATCAGCGTCCGCGGCGACGGCCTGCGGCTGGTGATCATCCCGCGGGTCCCGTTCCGCGTCCCGACCGAGCCGCTGCAGGAGGCCCGTCACCAGCGGATCGTGGCCCGGGGCGGCGACCCGTTCAAGGCGCTGTCGCTGCCGGACGCGGTGCTCAAGCTGCGCCAGGGCTACGGCCGGTTGATCCGATCGCACACCGACCGCGGCGTGGTGCTGATCCTGGACCGGCGGATCCACGACAAGGCCTACGGGACGGTGATCCTGCGCAGTTTGCCGCCCGCGCGCCGGGTCAGCGGGCCGTGGCGGATGGTCCGCGAGGCGATCGCGCCCCAGCTCGGCGGCGCCGCGCCGTCCAGGTCCACGCCGCAGCCAGAACCGCCGCCATACCCGCCGGATCCGCCGGACGACCCGGGCTGGTGACGCAGCCGGTGTCGACCGGGGCGCGGGCCTCCTCGACCAGCAGATCGACCGAGTACAGCCGATCCCCGTCGTCGATCACCACGGTGTGCAGCCCGAGGTGGGAGCGCGGGGCCACCGCGACGCCGAACCGCGCGATCGGGCCGTCCTGGTCGACCGCGGTGGTGACCACGAGGTCTGCGTCGGTGGTGATCACCGGGACCGCCGCGAACGGGATCGTCGACTCGACCTCGAGCGAGATCAGGTCGCCCTGGATCGCCGACGCCGGCGTCATCCGGCGGATCCGCGGGGCCTGCGCCTCGCTCCGGATCTCGAACCGATCGTCGAACACGAACCGGCCCACGGTCGAGGTGATCACCACGTCGACCGGGCCGGTGGCGGCGTCGGACGGGATCGTCACCTGGGCCACGCCGGCGTGCGCGTCGCGGACCACGAACGCGTCGACCACCACGTCCGGGCCCAGATCGATCGCGCTCGCGCCGTCGAGCAGGTACAGCGAGCTGCCCTCGATCCGCACGTACAGCGACTCGCCCTGGTACGCGACCGGGGGATCGAGCGCCGCGAGCGTCGGGATCTCGATCGACAGCGACAGCTGGTCCGAGGGATCGCCGGCCCCCGCGTCCCCGTACACTGCCTCGACCCAGTACACCTGCGGATCGACCAGCGGGACGACCGCGGTCCGCTCGGTCACCACCGCGACCGGCGACAGCGCCCCGAGCCGGTGGACCTCGTACCCGGTGACCTCGACCGGCGAGTCCGGCGCGTCCCACGCGAGCGCGACCGTGTCCGCCACCTGGCGATCCGACGGATCCGGGCCCGCGAGGTTCCGGGGCGCCGCGAGGAACACCCGGAACGTGGCCGGGTCGACCGCTGGGTACCGGACGACGTTCTCGCCGTCGGTCGCCTCGACCCACCACCCGATCTCGGTGTCCGCTGGCGCGGCCGGGATCTCCGCCGTCCAGTGGCCCGCGGTCGGGACGCCGTCGGCCGCCGCCATCGGGTACGCGGTCGCCGCCCCGTCGATCTCCGCCCACAGCGTCGCCGATTGGACCGCGCGATCGTCGGTGATCACCACGTCCACCGGGTACGGCCCGGCGAGGTCCTGCGTGTCCACCGGCGCGACCGACGGGGCGATCACCGGCGCCAGCACGTCACCGTCGTACACCGACACGCGCTGGAGGTACCACCCGGCGTCGGTCAACGAGGCGTCGGCGGTGAGCGTCAGGCGGATCCGCGGATCCGGTCCGTAGCCGCGCAGATCGAACACCGCGTCGACCCAGCTCACCGACTGCCCGACGAACCCGCCGACCGCCGGGTAGCCGTACGCCGGCGCCAGCGTCACGAACGACCCGTCGACCTCGACCTCGACCACCGCCGCGTCGTTGCTCCGGACCGCGTACCAGTGGTGCAGCACGAGCGACGGCTCGGCCACCCCGGCGAGGCTCGGCAGGGCGAGCTCGAGCCAGTCGACGGTGTCGTGGAGGTACGGGCCGTTCGGGTTCGTCCCCCAGCACGCCCCCGCGCCGACCGGACCGACCGTCGGGACCG
>JBEBJW010001427.1:0-2250 GCA_040079715.1 Myxococcota bacterium
CCCGGGCCCCGATCCGAGCCACCACGCCCCCGTCCCGATCGCCGCCACCGAGACCACCACCGCTGCGAACCGCCGCATCGATCCTCCCCTGTGGACCCTTGTCCTTGACGCGCCCGCTGCGCCACGTGATCTTCGATCGGTACCCTCGAGGTGACCGATGGCGGCTGCCGCGGTGTTCGACGCGCTGGGCAACGCCCACCGCCGCACGATCGTCGCCCTGCTCGCCGCGGGGCCGCGCCCGGTGAACGACATCGCCCGCCAGCTCCCGGTCAGCCGGCCGGCGGTGTCGAAGCACCTCCGGATCCTCGAAGACGCGGGGTTGGTCTCGTTCGTCCGCGATGGCAACCGTCACCTGTTCGCGCTCGACCGCTCCGGGTTCGAGCTCGCCCGCGGGTGGATCGATCAGTTCTGGCTCGAGGCGCTCGGGCGGTTCGCCGCCGTCGCCGAGGGCCCGGACCCGTCCGAGGGGGCCCGGTGAGCGCGCCGATCCGCCGCTCGGTGTTCGTCGGCTGCGCGGCCGAGCGCGCGTTCGTCACGTTCACCGACCGGATCGACGCGTGGTGGCCGCCCGGGCACCGGACCCTCGCCGGTTCCCGGATCGGGTTCGAGGCGGATCGGCTGGTCGAGCGCACCGCCGAGGCCGAGTCCGAGCTCGGGCGGGTGGTCGCGTGGGAGCCGCCGAACCTGCTGTCGTACACCTGGCGCCCGGGCGCGCCCGCCGGCACCACCACCCTGGTCGTGATCCGGTTCGTACCGGATGGCGACGGCACCCGGGTCCACGTGGAGCACGGGGAGGGCGCGAGCGGGCTCGGAGACGCCTGGCCGACCCGGGCCGAGCGGTTCGACCGGTCATGGGAGCGGGTGCTCGCCGCGTTCGTCGGATGGACCGCGGCCGGCTAGACTCGTGGTGAACCGCCGAGCGGACCGGGCCCTCCGGCGCGCCCCAGGGGGGACCTCGGCGTCGGGCGGGTCGAACCATGGTCCCCAGAGGCTCCCCCGGAGGGTCACCCGGCGCGTCCAGCGGTCCGTCCGGGCGGCGGCGCGCGTTCGGCGGCTCCGTGCGGGATCGGTGGGTGTGGTCCGACCTCGACGACGGCAGCCGGGCGCTGGTCACCCGGCTGTACACCGCGGCGGTCGCGCTCGTCACCGTCGCGGTGATCGGGGCTGGCGGGTACCACGTGCTCGGCGGGGGCCGGTGGTCGTTCGAGGACTGCCTGTACATGTCGATCGTCACCCTGTCGACGGTCGGGTTCGGCGAGCTGCTGCCGGGGATGAACGACCTCGGGTGGGCGCGGGTGTGGACCGTGGTGCTGATCGTGCTCGGCAGCGGCACGCTCGTGTACTTCGCGTCCACGTTCACCGCGCTGCTCGTCGAGGGGGATCTCCGGGGCGCGATGCGGAGGCGACGGATGACCGGTCTGCTCGAGAACCTCGATCGACACGTGATCGTGTGTGGGATCGGATCCACCGGGATCCACGTGGCCGAGGAGCTCCAGGCGTCGCGGACGCCGTTCGTGGTGATCGATCGCGAGCTCGACCGGATCGAGCGGGCGACCGCTCAGCTCGGTCGGGAGCTGCTGTACGTGATCGGCGACGCGACCGACGACCACGTGCTCGAGCAGGCGGGGATCCGCCGGGCCCGCGGGGTGATCGCGGCGTTGACCGAGGATCGCGACAACCTGTTCGTGGTGGTCACCGCCCGGTCGATGTCGGAGTCGGTCCGGATCGTGTCGAAGGCGGTCGAGGCCGAGAACGTGTCGAAGCTGACCCGGGCCGGCGCGAACGCGGTGGTCGCGCCCGCGCACATCGGCGGGGTGCGGCTCGCGGCCGAGATGGTCCGCCCGGCGGCGGTCCGGCTGCTGGACGGGATGGTCCACAGCCACGACGATCCGCGCCGGATCGACGAGCTGCTCGTCACCGCCGACAGCCCGCTGGTCGGCAAGTCGCTGGCCGAGGCGGGGCTGCGCGACGGGTTCGACGCGCTGGTCCTGGCGATCCGGCGGGTCGACGGCGGGCACGAGGTCAACCCGGCGTCGACGACGGTGCTGGCCCCCGGGATGGTGCTGATCGCGCTGGTCCGGACGGACGAGCTCTCGGAGCTCCGGAGCCACGTCACCGGCCGCGGATGACGCGGGTCGAGCTGCTGGTGCTGCCGCAGGAGGAGGTGGGCGGCGGGGTGACGCGAGCGAACGCGGCTTCTGCTGCCGCAGGAGGAGGTGGGCGGCGGGGGTGACGCGAGCGAACGCGGCT
>JBEBJW010001428.1:0-2250 GCA_040079715.1 Myxococcota bacterium
CGCCTGCGCCTCGGACAGCAGCCCGTCCGTCGGGGTCGGGTCGCCGGGCGTGCGGCAGTACGGGAACTCGTCCGAGGTGGGCTTCTCGATGTCGGCCAGGACCCCGGCCCGGATCGACGCGACAAACGGGGCGACCGGCGGGACCGTCGCGAGCGCGTCCGTCCGGAGGAGCAGATCGCGGTGGAGCCCCTCGCCGGTCCCGAACGGGCTGCACCCGCCGTAGTCCCAGCTCCGGCGCTGCCACGCGGTCCACCCGCGGGCGCTCGCGTTGTCGTACGCCGTGGTCACGAGGCCGAGGAACGCGTCGTCCCACGCCTCGGGGGTCCGGGCGGCGGCGTCGGTCCACGGCCCGTCGGCGAGCTCGAGCTCGGGGACGGTGCCCTCGGCGTACAGCGCGAGCGTGGCCCACGGCATCCGCTCGGCGAGCATCGGGCCCGGGTCTCCCTCGGCGAACCCGCCGTGCCCGTCGTACAGCGACGCGAGCGGCTCCCCCATCGACGCCGTCACGTCGCGCGCGCGGCGCCACAGCGCGATCAGCGCCTCGGCGTCGGGGACGGTCGGCAGCGCGGCGGTGATCGCCGCGACCTCGTCCTTCTGCCCGGCGAACCACCGATCGAACCGCTCGGCCTCGTCGGTCGACAGCACGGCCGCGATCTGGTCCGCCTCGGCGGTCTGGCCGGCCTCCCGGTACGCGGCGACCAGCGGCCCGAGGAACTCGGGGTCGGTCGGGGCGAGCGCGGCCCCGCGCTGGAGCCAGGTCAGCCGGTCGCCCACGTCGGTCGCGGCGGCGACCTGCTGCCGGACCGTGTCGAGGGTCAGCGGGGCGGTCGCGACGTACTGCTCGTGGACCCAGCCGGACCGGCCGTCGGGCGAGATGATCCGCACCCACTCGCCCTGACGCTCCAGCACCCGGACCCGGGTGTTGATCGCGAGCGGGGCCCACGCCGCGTCGAGCTGCGGCGCCACGTGCAGCCGGAGCAACGACGCCTGGACCCAGGTGTGCTCGACCTGCGGTCGGTCCGGCGCCGCCTCGACCGGGGCCGGCGCGGGAGGCTCGGGAGCCTGGTTGCACGCCGCGAACCACACGACCAGCGCCATCGACCCTCCCGGGCCGGGGAACCTCCCCCGACCTGCCGCGTGAACGATACTCGCGTGTTCCGTCGTATGCGGTGTCGAACGCGAAGGGGGTCGGCTTGGAGCTGCGGATCGAACGGTTGTCGAAGACGTACCCGAACGGGGTCAAGGCGCTCGACCAGGTGGACCTCGTCCTCGGCGCCGGGATGTTCGGGCTGCTCGGGCCGAACGGCGCCGGCAAGTCGACCCTGATGCGGACCCTCGCGACGCTCCAGGACGCCGACGCGGGCACGGTCCGCCTCGGCGACCTCGACGTGCTGCGCGACAAGGAGGCCGTTCGCCGCACGCTCGGGTACCTGCCGCAGGAGTTCGGGCTGTCCCCGAAGGCGCGGGCCCGGGATCTGCTCGACACCTTCGCGATCCTGAAGGGGATCACCGCCCGCAGCGATCGGGCCGCGATCGTCGACGCGCTCCTCCACAAGACGAACCTGTGGGACGCGCGCCACCAGCAGCTCGGCGGGTACTCCGGCGGGATGCGGCGGCGGTTCGGGATCGCGGTCGCGCTGATCGGCGACCCGAAGCTGATCATCGTCGACGAGCCGACCGCGGGCCTCGACCCGGCCGAGCGCGCGCGGTTCCACAACCTGCTGGCCGAGATCGGGCGCGACGCGGTCGTGCTCCTGTCGACCCACATCGTCGAGGACGTGGCCAACCTGTGCCCGCGGATGGCGGTGCTCCACAACGGGCGGATCCGCCTCGTCGGCAGCCCGGACGACGCGTGCGCCCGGCTCGCCGGCCGGCTGTGGAAGCGCACCGTGTCGCACGACGAGGCCGCGGTGCTCGAGGCGACCGTCCCGACGATCTCGACCCGGCTCGTCGGCGGGCGGTTCGAGGTCCGGGTGGTCGCCGACGGGGCCCCGGACGGGTTCGTCGCCGCCGAGCCGACCCTCGAGGACGTGTACTTCGCGGTCACGACCGGCCGGTGGACGCCATGAGGCAGTTCCTGGCCCTGCTCGGGTCCGAGCTCCGGATGCGGCTCCGCCAGCCGGGGACCCACGTGTTCGCGCTCGTGTACGCCGCGATCGGCGTGTTCGTGATGGTCGCGATCGGCGGGGCGTTCGAGGGCGTCAGCATCGGGGTCGGCGCCGGCAACGTCAAGGTCGACTCGCCGTACAC
>JBEBJW010001429.1:0-2247 GCA_040079715.1 Myxococcota bacterium
GACGATGATCGCGGTGTTCGGTGCGGCGGCGTGGGGGTCGACGATCGCGCAGTGCGGTGACGCGCTCGACGGCGACCTCGAGGGAGTCCAGCGGCGCACGGTGACGATCGGCACCACCCTCGGAGCGGGCACCGGGTTCTTCGTGTCGCCCGACGGGGCGATCGTGACCGCTGCCCACGTGGTCGGGGGCGCGGCGACGGTCACGGTCACCCTCGGAGACGGCTCGACCCTCCCCGGCAAGGTCGTCCGACGGAACGCCGACGCGGATCTGGCCCTGATCACCATCCAGGCCGGCGTCGCGACCCCGTGCCTGCCGATCGGCTCGGCCCGCGCGAAGGTCGGCGACGAACTGTTCATCGTGGGGTCTGCGGTCGGGGTGCTGACCCATTCGGTGACGAAGGGGATCGTCAGCGGCTGGCGGGAGGTGGGCGACTGGACCGTGCTCCAGACCGACGCGAGCGTGAACCCCGGCAACAGCGGCGGCCCGGTGGTCGATCGGTCCGGCGCGGTCCAGGGCATCGTCACGTCGAAGCTGGTCGGGGCCGAGGTCGAAGGCGTCGGGTTCGCGCTCGCCGCGGACCAGCTCCCGGAGGCCCTCGACGTGGCGTTCGGCCCGGCCACGGTCGGACTCGACACAGGCTCCGCGCCGGCCGCGATCGGCCCCGTGGTCGGTCCCGCCACCGTGACCAACCGGCCGGCGAGCCCCGCGCCGCCGCTGACCGGCGACGTGTGCAAGGGCTCGAAGGTCGCGGCGAGCAAGGTCGACGGCAAGCGGTCGATCCAGTCGGTCGACGGGCTGCACCAGCTGTCGTGGTCCGACGGCAGCCCGGCGTCGCTCGTCGTGTTGGTGCCGGTGCCGGTGAGCGAGTTCACCCGGCTCGCGCAGGCCGCCAGCGCGAGCTCGACCACCGATCTCGTGCTGGCCGACGGGACCCACGTGGCGTTGCCCGAGGCCCCGCTGGTGGTCGCGCCGGGGTTCGGCAGCGCGCAGATCGGAGCGCGCGCCACGATCGACCTCGATCTCGCGCGGGTGTTGGCGTCGTCGCCGGTCGCCGTGGTCCGGCTGACCGGGGTCGGCGTCGAGACCGAGTTCGACAAGAGCGACGGGAAGAAGCTCCAGGCCGCCGCCGCGTGCCTGGCGATGACCGCCGCGGCGCGCTGACCGGCGCGCGGCGGTCCGCTACGGGCATCCCGGGTCGGCGGCGATGTCGGCCGGGGTGCGCGGCACGATCGCCCCGGGCACCTGGACCGCGTCGAGGTCGTTGACCACGAGGCCGAGGCAGTACGGCTGGCCGTCCGGGCACGGCTCACACGCGACCCCGAACACCGCGACGAGCTGGCACACCGCGTCCGGCGCCGCCCCGAGGCCCAGCGCCGCGCCGAGGTTCCGGGTGTCGAGCGCGCCGGACAGCGTCCCGTACTGGATCAGGCTGCCGTCTTCGGCGAACGACCCGTCGATCGTCACGTCGGTCACGTCGATCGCGGCCCCGCCGAGGTCCAGCGCGATCAGCGGCGAGGTGAGCTCGAAGTACGGGTCGGTCCACGCGGCCGCCGGCAGCGCCGCGGTCGGCAGGCAGGGATCCTGGGCGTCCGCGGTGCCGATCGCCGCGAGGAACGCGAGCTCGGTCGGGTCGACGATCGTGGGCGACACGAGGAAGTCGGTCCCGGCGAACTCGATCGCGATCAGCCCGCCGATCCCGAACGGCTCGAGGAACGTGCCGGTCGACAGGTCGACGCTGTACACGAGGCCGGTCGGATCGATCGTCAGCGGATCGCCCACGTCGCTGGTGGTGAACCGGGCGACCGAGGTGCCGCAGCTCCAGGTCAACGTGGCGTCGTAGGTGGTGCTCGGGCCGAGGGCCTCGCCCTCCCAGCTCACGATCGGGCCGCTGACGGCGCTGATCCCCGGCACCGTCCCGCCGGACAGATCCGTCAGCGCCAGGGTCGCCGTCGGGTCGGCGGTCGTCAGCGCGGCCCACACCGGGGTCCGGGCGAACACGTCGGTCGCGCCGTCCGACGGGAACTGCTGCTCGAGCCCGATCGCGCACGGCACGGTCGTGGTGGTGGTCGTGGTCGGCGTGGTGGTCGTCGTCGTCGGCGTGCCGGTGTCGGCGTCGGCGTCGCTGTCGGTGTCCGCGTCGCTGTCGGTGTCCGCGTCGCTGTCGGCGTCGGCGTCGGCGTCGCCCGCGTCGGACGGGATCTCGTCGAGCGCCCCGTCGTCGGTCGCCTTGTCGTCGGCGTCACCGC
>JBEBJW010001430.1:0-2245 GCA_040079715.1 Myxococcota bacterium
GTCAAGGGAGAGGGAACCGATGCCACTCCGTACCGATACCACCGCCTCCGGTCGCCGCGCTCGCCGCGGGAACTACTCGATGCTGATGGGGACGATGCTGTTCGTCGTCGTCGGGTTCGGCGCGCTGTCCGTCGACATCTCGCTGATCACGATGGGCGAGCTGCAGGCCCAGGCCACGGCCGACGCCGCCTCGCACGCCGCGCTGATCGCGTACCGCGAGAACAAGTCCACCGTCGAGGGCAACAACGCCGCCGGGTTCATCATCAACCAGAACAAGGTCGCGCTCGGCACGGCCCAGCTGGTCGGTCCGCCCGAGTACGGCACCTGGGACTTCGACTTCGACACGTTCAACGGCGCCGGGATCAACATCAACGCGGTCCGGGTCGGGGTCGAGCGGACCGGGGCCAACGCGGTCGACCTGCTCCTCGCCCCGATCCTCGGGATCAACGAGGCCGACGTCGACGGCGAGGCGATCACCGCCCAGCAGCAGCGCGCGGTGATGGTCGTCAGCGACAACTCCTGCTCGATGATGACGGGCGTGGCGAACGACGCGAACGCCGCGATCAACATCTCCCGCCTCGCGAACCTCGAGTTCTGGGACTTCCTGGTCGATCGCCCGCAGGACGGCGACCTCCTCGGCCTGGCGATCTTCGCCCAGGGCGCGGCGATCGAGCCGATCGGCGCGCACCCGTGGGGCAGCGCCTGCCCGTACCTCGGGGCGTGCCCGGGCGGCCGGCCGAACAGCACCGAGGACCCGTGGCTCCCGCTGCAGGAGATCCAGGGCAACGCGCTGATCCCCGAGCGGATCAACGGGATCTGCGACTCGATGGTCGGCACGCAGAACGACGTGTGCTCGATCACCGGCGTGCCCCGCCCGCACATCGACGACATCGGGAGCTGCACCAACCCCGAGGCGGCGCTGATGCAGGCGGTCGACGAGCTCGCCACCAAGGCCGACCCGACGATGTTCCGGGCGATCGTCTACATGTCTGACGGGATGCCGAACTGCAACGTGACCGGTGGGTTCAACATCGGCGGCGCCCAGGCCCGCGCCACCGCGATCCGGAACCAGGCGGAGAACCTCGGGATCGTGATGTGGGTCATCACGATCACCTCGAACGGTACGTTCGACACCACGTTCAACGACAGCCTGGTGATCGAGCCCGGGTTCTCCCAGGTCAGCGACAACGCGGCGGACCTGCCGAACATGTTCAAGGCCGTCGCCCGCGCATTCCCCACCGCGCTCGTCGAGTAGGAGGCACCGTGATCCACCGATTTTCCCCGCTCGACCGCTCGGGGCTGGCCTCCCGGTCGACGCGCCGGAGCCGGCGCCGCGGGGCGAACGCGATCGAGTTCGCGTTGACCCTGCCGATGTTCCTGTTCGTGGTCCTCGGGGTGATGGACTACGGATTCCTGTTCGCGATGCAGGCCGGGATCGACAACGCGGTCTCGATGTCGTGCCGCGAAGGCTCGATGCGCGACCCGGATCGCGCGATCCAGCCGGTGACCGAGGCGAACAACCAGTTCGCCGCCCGGTCGGGCACGTTCTGCGGCGCGGGCGAGTGCAACTTCGACGCCGAAGATCTCCAGACCGGGATCTACGCGAAGCCGAACCGCACGATCCACTGCACCGCGGTGCGCACGATGACCCCGCTCACTGGGTTCGTCCCGTACCCGGCCACGATCCAGAGCCAGTCGTTTTACCGCCTCGAGTGGCAGTAGGGAGCCGTGATGCGCACGTCGAATGCCGTGACCGGGAGTCGGACCCGTCGGCGCGGCGCGGCCGCGATCGAGTTCGCGCTGTGGCTGCCCGTCCTGCTGATGTTCCTATCGGCGGTGGTCGACTGGGGCTACTACATGACCCAACGCGTCGCGGTGGCGCGCGCGGTGATGGAGGGGACCCGCCGCGGCGCAGCCCAGTTCGAGTCGCCGGCGGTCGCCGCGGGGTCGGTCATCGGTCCCACGGCGGGCGCGCGGGCCAGTCTCGTGTTGACCGAGCTCGGGATCACGTGCCCGGCGGCGAACTGCATCGTGTCGTCCACCTACTGCGACACCGGGCAAGGCGGCGTGTGCAACAACCCGCCGATCGACGCGCTGGTGGTGCAGATCCAGTACGACTTCGAGCCGTTCTTCGGGCTGGTCCCCACCCCGGCCGGGATCACCGAGCGGTTCGAGATGGCGGTCGAGAACCAGCGGCCGTGACGGTCGGGGGCCTCCGCGCCACCAGTCCCACCCGGCCGGGGTG
>JBEBJW010001431.1:0-2245 GCA_040079715.1 Myxococcota bacterium
CGGCGGTCATCTCGGCGGGCGCCTTGCTCGCGACCACCTTCATCGCCGCCAGGTTGGCCCTCGTCCGCTCCGCCGCCGACCACAGGTCTGGCGCAGAGCGTTTGGCGAGCTGCTCCTCGAGCATCGCGGCCAGGGCCATGCGATGGCGCCCAAGGAACCCGTCGAGGTCGGCGGCGGTCACCCCCGGCGGGAGACGCGTGCGGACGATGGCGGCGATGCGGTCAATGAGGGTCGCGCTGGTCATGCCCAACCATGGCCCCGTCCCACGATCGCTGCGACCCAATCCGGTTCCCACGGGGTGGGTTGTGGCGCAGGCGCGCGCTGGGCGCTGATTTCCTCGATCCACGCCTCGACGCCCTCGACCGGGCCAGTTTCGAAGAGTTGTTTCGTCGAATGGTGGACGGAGAGGTATGCCGCGCGGTGATCGACGGCGTTCTCGACCTGTACGGACCGATCTGCGCGCCGGTGCCCAAGCTCCCTCAACGGCCCGCCCCAGACCGCGGGAGATGGTGTGCGCAGCTCCAGCGTGCGCCGCCCAGTGCCGTCCCACACCAATCCGACGAACGACAAGGTCCACCGGTCGAGGGTCTCGTCAGGTCGTATTACCGCCATCCTGCTCGATTTCCGCAGCACTCAGGTCTTCCGCGCGGACCTCCGACCCGGATCCGGCGATTCGGTGGTATCGGGTGATGCTGCCGACGTGATGGCGTCCGGAGGAGTCCCAGGTGGCGAAGGCGTCTTGGGATTTGCGGCCCAGAAACCACCGGTAGTAAGTGTCAATGGTCGGATCGGGAAACATGTCCGCGACGCTCAGGGACGCACCGGTGCCCAGCCACAGCTTGGCGTCCTTTCGCTTGAATCGTACCCGCAACATTAAGCGCGCATCCCACAGATCCTCATGACCACGCGGTGGCCGGCACAGGTATCCGTGCTGCGCGTGCGGGCGCAACGCCCGAGAGGGCTTCGCCCTCCGAAGATCAGCGAGGTGAAACCCGTCATCGGTCTCCCACACGCCGCGGCATTCGACGACCCTCGACCCTCGCAGCACCCTGACGGAGCGCAGTTCGCGATCTGTCGAGCAATTGATAAGGTATATGTACCCGTATTCCTCGCTCGGCTCGTAGGTGACAACGATGCCACCTTCGCCCCGAAAGTCGTACGTCGCGAAGAACAGCGCGTGGGGGATCGAGTCAACGAGGTCGAGCCACCGACTCTTCACCCCATAGTGCTGGAGGAGGGGTTCGGTTGACGGCTCGTGGACAGGGTCGGGATCGAGCCCCGTCTGCTCCCGGAAGTGCTGGATGAACTCGTCGAGGGGAGCGTCGACGGCACGTGCCGACGTCGCCCTGTAGGCGGACGGTCGAAGATTTTTGTAGCAATGCGCCTGCCCGCGCATGAGGATGTTCGAGGCAGAATCGTACTTCATGAACCCGAGGACCCTAACGAGCGCGGCATAGGTGGCGACGTCGACGGTCGAGGTCCCGCCATCATCGACAACGGTGACGCCTGGGACGCCATGGAGTGCTTTCCGCACCCGATCTGACCAACCTGCTGTGACGTCCGGCATCGTGCTCTCCCCAGCCGCTAGCTTAGCTTTCGCGTTTCCCGGCTGCACTATCGGCGAGAAGTTCGTACCGAAGCGCTAGGTTCCAGGCTGATCGGGTCCGTAAATCTCATCGTCGTGCGCGGCGCACCCTGCGGCGCGCGGAATCACGTCGCTGTCGACACCATCGAGATCACGCTGGTCACGTCAATGCGTCCAGCCGGTCACCGCTGCCCCTTGACTACCATCGGCGACCTCGACCATCTTCGGCGTGCTCTATCGGCACACCGCGTCCAGGTACTCGGCCTTGGTCACGTCGAGATCGTGCGCCATCGCGTCGATCGCGGCCTCGACCGACCGGCCGGCCTGATCGGCCACTTTTCGCGGCAAGACCTCGTCCAGGACTACGTACCCGTCACGGGCGAACCCCTCCGGCCGGTTCACGACCGCCTCCGCTGATTGCCCCGCACTGCGGCCTCGACCACGTCGAGCGCGACGCCAGTCGCTGCTGCCACTGCCAGGAGCCCGGCCAGGTCCTTGGGCAAGCAGCTCCCGCCGAACCCTCGTGTACCGTCCGGTCCAGGAACGGCGAGGTGGCCGTCCCCGACCCGTGGGTCCAGCACCAGGGCCTGCCGGATCGGCTCCCACGGGACGCCCAGCGCTGACGCCAGGTCGGCCATCTCGTTCGCGAACGACACCTTC
>JBEBJW010001432.1:0-2243 GCA_040079715.1 Myxococcota bacterium
CCGCGGCGGTCCCGGCGAACGCCGTCCGGTCGGCCGCCACGTTCAACATCACCACCGCCGCCCCGCCCGCGAGCCCGAGCGGCGTCTTCGACAGCACCGCCCGCAGCAGCGCCGGGCTCGACCGCGCGAGGGCCCACGCCTCCCGCAGGTCGGTCGCGGCCTGCAGGGCGGCCTCCCGGACCGTGCCGGTGCTGCCCCGGGTCGGCATCGCAGGCAGCGTCGCCAGCAGGGCCGCCCCGATCAGGAACGACCCCGTGTCGACCGCGAGCGCGAGCGGCACCCCGAACGACGACACGAGGCCGCCGAGCGCCATCCCGATCGCGTACGACGCGCTCCAGGTCGCGCCGCTGAACGCGTTCGCCGCCACGAGGTCCTCCGGCGGCACCACCCGCCGCAGCGCCCCGGCCCGCGCCGGCCAGTCGAGGCCCCCGAGCATCGACCGGAGCAGCACCAGGACCTGGAGCGCCGCCACGTCGGCGTGGACGGCCCGGTTCACCATCAGCGCGGTCAGCGCCGCCTGGCCGAGGTGGACCCCGACCAGCAGGTTCCGCCGGTCGAACCGGTCGGCGAGCACCCCCGCGAGCGGGCGCATCAGCCCCATCGGCAGGTCGTGCGCCGCGAGCGTGGCCGCGACCGCCAGCGCCCCCTGGCCGCCGCCCTCGCGCACCGCGAGCACGCTGATCGCCACCAGCGAGAACCAGTCTCCCGCGAGCGAGATCGCTTCGGCGAGCCACATCCGCGCGAACGCGGGGTGGCGACGCAACAGCCCGAGCCAGTGCACCGCGCTCTGTCACTCGCGATCGCGGCCGTCGCCAGCGTAGGCTGTGCCCCGAGGTGACGATTGTGGATCGCGCTGATGGCAGCGTGTGACGGCCCGTCCGACGTCGCGGTCGACGAGCCCCAGGACATCGTGTGGGGCGACCCGGTCACCACCCTCACCCGCCGGATCGAGCCGGCCCCGCCGATCGAGCCGCCGCTCACCGCCAACCCGTCGTTCGCCGACGGGCTCGCCGAGGCCGAGGCGGCCGGGCTCGGCGGGTGGTCCGACGCGCCGGGCGACCCGTTCGTGCTCCGGGAAGACCTCGCCCCCCGCGGCGCCCAGCCGGACCGCCGGTCGCTCGCGTTCGTGTTCCACCAGAGCGACGCCCAGCTCGCCGACACCGAGTCGCCGACCCGCCTCGCCGCCGCCGACGCGCCCGGGACCACCCAGTCCGCCGCCCGCCCGCAGGAGCTGTTCGCGATCCACGCCCTCGACGCGCTGCTCCGGGCCGCGAACGCCGTGTCGGTCGACCACCCGATCGACTTCGGGATCGTGTCCGGCGACAACGCCGACAGCGCCCAGCAGAACGAGACCGACTGGTTCGTGTCGGTGTGGGACGGCCGAACGGTCCACCCGGACGCCGGCGGGGACGACGCCCAGCCCGACGACGCGGTCACCGTCGGCGTCGATGACCCAATCGAGGCGTTCGACCCGGAGGGCGCGGCGTTCCCGTGGTACACGATCGCCGGCAACCACGACGTGCTGGTCCAGGGGAACTTCGGGATCGGGTCGTTCGAAGACACCGCCCTCGGCGCCGCTGCCGCTGGGGGCACCCGCGACCTGTCGCAGCCGGGCGGGCCGCTCGCGTTCTCGACCGTCGCCGACCCCGGCCGGGTGCTGCTCGACCGCGGGGAGCTCGCCCAGCGGTACCTCGCGTCGACCTCGGACCCGCCGGGCCACGGGTTCACCGGCGACGGCACCGTCACCTGGACCGCGAGCCCCCTGGCCGGCCTGCGGCTGATCGGCGTCGACTGCAACCCGTCCGGGATCGGCGACGGCGAGCTCCCGGCCGCCCAGCGCGACGGGTTCCTGATCCCCGCGCTCGACGCGGCCCGCGACGCCGGCGAGCTCGTGATCGTCACCAGCCACTACGCGCTCGGCGGGCGGGGGATCGAGGGCGGCGGCACGGTCGACGCGCTGCTCGCCGGCTGGCCGAACGTGGTGCTGTCGGTGGTCGGTCACTCGCACACCAACCGGATCCGCCCGTGGGGCACGTTCTGGGAGATCGAGACCAGCTCGTCGGTCGACTGGCCCGGCCAGGGCCGGTTGATCGAGCTCGTCGACAACGGCGACGGCACCCTGTCGATCTACGCGACCCTGCTCGATCCGCTCGTCCCGGACGGCACGCTGGTCGCGCGGTGGCGCACGCTGGCGCTGATCGACTGGCAATCCGGGTGGCTCGACAGCGACGGCACCGGGGCCC
>JBEBJW010001433.1:0-2233 GCA_040079715.1 Myxococcota bacterium
CACGTGGTCGAGCTCGGGGCCGGGTCCGCGCTGAAGAGCCAGATCCTGCTCCGGGCCGTGGTCCGGCGGCAGGGGCGGTGCCTGTACCTGCCGGTCGACGTGTCCGGCGCGGCCCTCGACGGCGCGGTGGCGCGGCTGCGGCGGGAGGAGCCCCGGGTCGAGGTCCAGCCGGTCCAGGGGACCCACGAGCAGGCGCTGCCCGCGATCCACGACGTCGGGCCGCGGCGCCTCGTGCTGTTCGTCGGCAGCTCGATCGGCAACTACGAGGACGACGAGGCGGTCGCGCTGCTGACCGAGGTCGGGCGGGTGCTGCGGCCGGGCGGCGGGCTGCTGCTCGGCACCGACCGCAAGAAGGACCCGTCGGTGCTGATCCCCGCGTACGACGACGCGCAGGGCGTGACCGCGGCGTTCGACCTGAACCTGCTGGTCCGGCTGAACCGGGAGCTCGGGGCGGACTTCGCGCTCGACCGGTGGCGGCACGAGGCCCGGTGGAACGAGCCCCGGTCGCGGATCGAGATGCACCTCGTGTCGACGGTCGACCAGACCGTGTCGATCCCCGGCATCGGCGCGCTCGCGTTCGCGGCGGGGTCGTCGATCCACACCGAGTCGAGCCACAAGTACGACCACGCGCACGTCGACCGGCTGCTCGGGGCAGCGGGGTTCCGGCGGGTCCGGACGTTCACCGACGCGGCGGAGCGGTTCGACGTCCACCTCGCCGCCCGGCGGTGACGTCCATCAGTTCCTCTGGCACCGGCGGACGAACGCCAACAGCTCCGACGCCGTCCGGCCCGGGGCCGCGAGCTGGGGGACGTGGCCGTCGTCGTCCGGCTCGGCGAGCTCCGCGCCCGGTGGCAGGTGCGCCCGCCAGAACGCCACCGCCGCCGACGGCAGGATCCGGTCGTTCTTGCCCCAGCTCACCCGGATCGGCCGCGGCACCGTCCGGACCTCGTCCGGTGTCAACCAGTCCGCGTCCGTCACCTGAGCCAGCAGCCCGTGGAGCGCCGGATCCCGGAACACCCGGCGGACCAGCGGCGCCATCAGGTGGTTGATCCACCCGTTCGGCCGCCCGTACAGCCGATCGAGGAACGCGGTGGCCTCCCGGTGGGTGTTCACCCGGAACACCGCCTGGACCGCCGCGAGCTCGTCCGGGGTCATCGGGGCCCCGCCGGGGGACAGCAGGTGGACCCCGAGCGCCCGGTCCGGCCGCGCGTGCACGTACCGGAGCGCGACGGCGCCGCCGAGGCTGTTGCCGACCACCACCGCCGGGCCCGCGTCCGGCTCGTCCGCGTGGAGCCGGTCGAGCGCCTCGATCACCCCGTCGCGCAGCGTGTCGAGCGTCAACGCCGCGCGCGGGTGCGAAGACCAGCCCCGAGCGGTCGAGCGGGAAAAACCGTGACCCGGCAGGTCGATCGCCCACACCGACCGGACGTGCGGCTGGAGCGCCCGGACCAGCGGCGCCCACTGCGAGGCCGCCGCGCCGAACCCGTGGACCAGCAACACCGGCGGCAGCGTGCCCGCGCCCGCCCGCCCGAGCAGGTGCACCGGCCCGACCGACGTGTCGACCGTCCGGCTGGTGTAGCCGCGCGACACCAGCACCCACCGGAGCAGGTGGTCGACCCAGCCCGGCGCGGACACCGACCCCGCGGACACCGACCCCGCTGGCGCGGACCCCGCTGGCGCGGACGCCGCTGGCTCGGACACCGGTGGCGCAGTGGCTGTGGGACCGTGCATCGCCGCACCGAACCCGAACCCGCCCCCGGGTGGCTACGCGTCCGGTCGCGGGGGCGGGTGGATCGCGGGGTGGTCGGGGCGTCGCCCGCTGCGCGGGCCGGCCTCCCTCCGGGCTCGCTCCGCTCGGTCGCTGGCGCGACGGCGCTCCGCGCCCCCTCCGGTCCGCCTGACGCGATCGACCGACGGCGGACGGCGCAGGCGGGGTCGTCCGCGGACGCAGGCCGTTCAGCGGGCGTCCTCCGCGACGGCCGGGGTCGGAGCGCCGGCTGCCGCCGCGGTGAGCCTCGCGAGCCAGGTCGACGCCACGAGGATCGTCGCGCACCCGATCGGGAACAGCAGCTCGTTGACCGCGCCGCTCACCACCGCCAACGTCGGCGTGCCTGCGACCAGGTTGACCCCGGCGACCGCGGCCGCCCCGACGACTCCGGTGATCCCGCCGACGGCCCACGCGGCGACGATCCCGTACCCGCGCCCACCGAGCCACGCGAGCGCCGCCCCGAGC
>JBEBJW010001434.1:0-2233 GCA_040079715.1 Myxococcota bacterium
CCACCGGTGGCGCCACCGGGACCGCGGTGCGGAGGGCGCGGCCGCCACCGTCCCAGTGACCCTCCGCGGTTCGCGGAGCTGGCCTGCTCCATCGCCAGTGGACCGGGGTCGCCTGAGCGCTCCCGCGCGCCGCGTCGGTACGCGATCACACCGTCCCTGCGTGCCGAGGTCGAGCGCGCTGCATCCGTCGCTGCACACACCCCTCCCGCACCACGCAGATGCCGCCCACCAGCGCGGGGAGCGGGCGGCAACGTCCGGCGGAACCTCTGCAGGACGCGAGGCCAGTGGCAGGCCTACGCGATCGCGTCCGAAGAGGTGCCGGACGTGGCCGGACGCGGACCGCGCGGTATCCCGGGGACCGTGGTGCGGGAGGGGTCGGCCCCCGCGTCCACCTCGTCCTGCGGCAGCGCGCCCGGGCCCGCACCGGCGCCCGCTGGTCCTGCGGCAGCGCGCCCCGGCCCGCACCTGCGCGCACCTGGTCCTGCGGCAGCAGAAGCCGCGTTGGTCGGCGCGATCCCTGCCGCCCACCTGGTCCTGCGGCAGCCCGAGCCGCGCTCACCGCGCTTGGCGGCCGAACCTCGGGTCGATCGTCACCGTCGCCGCCACCAGCGCGCTCGGGATCGTCGAGGCGATCACCACCACGAAGAACCACTTGTACCCGATGGCCTCCTGGAGCGTGCCACTCCACATCGACGTGAGCGTCACCGCCATCGCCATGATCCCGGTCGCGATGGCGTAATGCGCCGTCTTGTGCTCCCCGGCGGCGAAGTGCATCATGAACATCATGTACGCGGTGAACCCGAACCCGTACCCGAACTGCTCCACCGCCACCAGCCCGCAGATCAGCGGGTAGCTCGTCGGCTGGACCCACGACAGGTACACGAACACCGCGTCCGGCAGGTGGAGGATCGCGACCATCGGCCACAGCCACGCCTTCAGCCCGTGGCGGTTGATCGCGAGCCCGCCGACGATCCCGCCGGTCAGCAGCGCCAACACCCCGAGGAACCCCTTCGCGAACCCGAGCTCCTCGTTGGTCAGCCCGAGGCCGCCCTTCGCCACGTCGTCGAGCATGAACGGAGCCACCAGGCTCAGCATCAGGTTCTCGGCGAACCGGTAGAACAGGAGGAACAACACCGCGGGGACGATCCCCGGCTTGGTGAAGAACGCGGCGAACACCTTGCCGAACTCGGCCCCGACGTTCTGGTCGCGCGGACGGGGCCGGTCCTCCGCCGGCACCGGCAGGGTGAACACGTGCAACACCGTCGCCGCCGCGAACACCGCCGCCGCGATCCCGAGGGTGATCGCCCACGCGCGGTCCATCCCCATCCGGTGGCCGAGGGTGCCGGCCAACATCACGAGCCCGCTCTCGCCGGCGACCAGCGCCGCCCGCCACGCGGTGCTCCGGACCCCGACGAGCGCGGACTGCTGGGCCTCCCGCAGCCCGAGCATGTAGAACCCGTCGGCGGCGATGTCGTACGTCGCGGACAGGATCGACACCACCAGCAGCAGCGCGAGGGTCGCGTCGAAGTAGTACGGGGTCGGCAGCGCGAACGCCGCCAACGCCACCGTCGGGCCCATCGCCCCCTGCATCGCGAGCACCCACCGGCGCTTGGTCGAGATCGTGTCGACCAGCGGGCTCCACAGCGCCTTGAGCGCCCACAACATCGACAGCCAGCTGACCCAGAACGTGATCTCGGCGTTCGCGACCCCGAGGTTCTTGTACAGGACCGGCGCGACCTTGTTGACGATCGTGTACGGCAGGCCCTGGACGAAGTAGGTCGTCGAGACCCACACCAGGGCGGGGACCCGGCGCTGCTCGGCGTCCGGGGCGTTGTCCTGCGTCATCGGCGCGCCTCCGGGCCCACTGTAGACGAACTCGGCCCGGCCGCGGGGTCCGGACCGTCCCACCGGACCCACCCGAGCGCGGGGATCCCGACTGCGGCGACGAACCCGAGGTACGCGACGTGGAGCCCGAGCGCGTACACCGCCGCGGCGTCCGGCGGAGCCCCGAGCACGGTCAGCGCCGCGACCGCACCCGCCTCGTACGACCCGAGGAACCCGGGCGTCGGCAGCACGGTGATCGCCGCCATCACCAACGCCCAGGTCAGCATCGCCGCCGACGGGGTCGCGGGCAGGGCCGGGACCGCGGCGAGCCCGAACCCGACGTACCCGAACACGGTGAGCCAGATCCCGGCGGTCAGCGCCGCCCCGACCGCGGCCCGCCGCGCGACCG
>JBEBJW010001435.1:0-2232 GCA_040079715.1 Myxococcota bacterium
GGGGGCCCCACCCTGAGCGCTTCGTGGGGGGCCCCACCCTGAGCGCTTCGTGGGGGGCCCCACCCTGAGCGCTCCGGCGACCTGATCGGCGTCGCCCCGGGGCCGAGATCCCGTTAGACGGGCGCCGAACGGGGGTTTCCGATGCGAGGTCCGGCGTGGATGCTGGTGGTCGCGGGCTGCGGGCCGACCTACCTCGACGGCACCCCGTCGAAGCCGTCGTCCACCGACGGCGCGGTCGATGCGGATCCGACCGATCCGGGGGACGACGACACGACCCCGCCCGGGACGACCGCGACGTCACCGACCTCCCCGACCGACACCGGCGGCGGGACCCCGGTGTTCACCGCCGACCAGCCGTTCCCGGAGCTCGACCCGATGTCGATCAAGTCGCTCCAGCCCGACTTCTGGGCGGATCACGACGAGGTGTCCGGCAACGGCGCCGGCGGCGTGGTGTTCAACCTGGTGTGGGCGACGTGGGAGCCCGCGGTGACGCCCCCGCCGTGCGCGACCGGCCAGGAGGAGTACGACGGCCACTGCTTCACGGTCGACGCGGCGGTCGACGCCGACGTGACCGACTACGACGCCCGCGGGCTGAACGTCACCGCGGTGGTGTACGGCGTGCCGGCGTGGGCCCGGATCGCCGACTGCGTGCCGGCCGCGCCCGGGTTCGAGGTGTTCTGCGCGCCGGTCACCGCCGCGGACTACGGGCGGTTCGCCGGGATGCTCGCCCGCCGGTACGACGGAGACCACGGCCACGGGCGGATCTCCGCGTTCGTGATCCACAACGAGATCAACGCGAACACCTGGTTCGACGTCGGGTGCGGTCAGGGCGTCCCGTGCGACCAGGCCCGGTGGCTCGACACGTATTCGGACAACTGGAACGCCGCGTACGACGCGATCACCGCGAACCAGCCGTACGCGCGGGTCCTGGTGTCGCTCGACCACCACTTCGGCGCCGCGTTCGACGATCCGGGCGGGGCGGACCCGCTGCTGTCCGGCGAGACCGTGCTCCGGCACCTCGCGTCCCGGGCCGCCGGCCGGACCTGGCGGGTCGCGTTCCACCCGTACCCGCCGAACCTGTTGTCTCCGGTGTTCTCGCCGGACGATTGGCCTCGGGTGACGTACGGGAACCTCGGCGCGCTGGCCGGGTGGCTCCACCGCGAGTTCCCGGGGTACCCGGCCGCGTCCGACATCCACCTCACCGAGGAGGGGATCAACGGCGCGCCGCCTCAGTCGAGCGAGGCCGCCCAGGCGACCGCGCTGTGCGACGCGATGCGGAACGTGCTCGGCACGCCGGGGATCGACGACCACGTGTACCACCGGATGGTCGATCACCCGGTGGAGGTGGCGTCCGGGCTGGCGTTGGGGCTGCGGAACCCGGACGGCTCGGCGAAGGCGGCGTGGACCACCTGGGCGCTCGCGAACCGGGACGATCTGGTTCCGCCGCAGCTGTCGTGCGGGTTCGAGGATCTCCCGTACACCCGGCTGGTCCGGAGCTGGTCGGCGTCGCGCGGCCACTGGTCGTCGACCCGGCGGGCCCCGGCGGGGTTCACGACCGAGGCGTCGTGGCGGTTGTTCCGCGACGAGCAGCCGGGCTCGGTGCTGCTGTTCGAGTGCGCGGTCGGGACCGGCGATCTGTTGACCGCCGATCCGGGGTGCGAGGGCCAGCAACCGCTCGGTCCGGTCGGGTGGGCGTACACGTCCGAGCAGCCCGGCACGGTCGCGCTGTACCGGTGCGTGATCGGCGCGGATCACTTCGTCAGCGGCGATCCGGGGTGCGAGGGCACCACCACCGAGTCGACCCTCGGGTGGGTCGTCCCCTGACTCCACCGGTGGCGGGCCCGGACGGCCGCGGCCCATCGCGCTACGAGGTCCGGCGATGGACCCGACTCCCCTGCCCGACCCCGAGCCGCCCGCCCCGTTCGGCCACGAGCGCGCGTGGGCCGGACTGCTGATCGGGCTCGGCCTGTCCGGCGTCGCCGGGATCGTGAACCAGGTCGTGTGGCAGCGGGCCCTCAAGATCTTCCTCGGCGGCAGCGAGACCCTGTCGGCGATGATCGTGGTCCTGGTGTTCCTGTTCGGGCTCGGCGCCGGCGCGTGGGTCGCGGCCCGGTGGGCCCAGCGGCTCCCCAACCCGCTCGGGACCCTGGCGTCGGTCGAGGTCGCGCTGGCGCTCGGCAACACCGCGGTGGCGGTGATCCTCGGCCTGGACGTGACCGAGACGGTGTACGC
>JBEBJW010001436.1:0-2228 GCA_040079715.1 Myxococcota bacterium
GAGCTCGACGTGGGCGGGGTCCGGGTGCCAGCGGGTCCGTGGATCGCGCGCCTGCCGGCCGTCGTGCCGACCGAGAAGGAGGCGCTGTCGCTGCTGAACGGGTCGTCGTGGACCACCGCGCTCGCGGGCCTGGCCGTCGCGCGGGCGCACCGGGTGCTGGTCGCGGCCGAGGCGGCGTGCGCGTTGTCGTTCGAGGTGGTCCGGGCGGACCTGCGGGCGTTGTCGGCGTCTCCGGCAGAGGTCCGCGGGCACCCCGGGCTGGTCGAGGTCACCGCCCGGCTGCGGGACCGGTTCGCCGGGAGCGAGCTCGTCACCGCCGCCCGCAAGCCGGACTCGTTCAGCGTCCGGTGCGCGCCGACGGTCCTCGGCACCGCGATCGACGCGCTGCGGTACATCGAGGCGACGGTGGTCCGCGAGCTGAACGCCCCGAGCGACAACCCCCTCGTGTTCCCGGACGACGGCGGGGTGATCGAGAGCGGCCAGTTCCACGCGGCGCCGGTCGGGCTCGCGATGGACCACTTGAAGGCGGCGTTGACCCAGGTGGCGTCGATCTCCGAGCGTCGGGTGTTCCGGTTGACCTATGGTCGCCTGTCGGGCCTGCCGAGCTTCCTCGTCCCCGGCTCGGGCGTGAACAGCGGCCTGATGCTGGCTCAGTACACCGCGGCGTCGGTGCTGGCCGAGATGAAGGCGATGTGCATGCCGGCGTCGATCGACTCGATCCCGACGGTCCAGCACCAGGAGGATCACGTCGCGATGGGGCCGATCGCGGCCCGTTCGGCGCTCGAGGTGGTCGACCGGGTGGCGGACGTGGTGTCGATCGAGCTGCTGTGCGCCGCGCAGGGCCTCGATTTCCGGATGTCCGGTCAGGCGGTCGACGACCAGGGCGCGCTGGTCGACGTCCCGCCCCAGCAGCCGGCGCCGGGCACCCGGGCGATCTACGATCTCGTCCGGGCGCGGGTCGCGCGGTGGGTGGACGACCAGGTGCTCCACACCGACCTGGCGGCCCTCGGGGCGGCGGTCCGCTCCGGCGTGTTCGACGCCGTCTGACGGGCTGCCCTACGGCGAGTAGCCGAGGATCGGGGTGCACGCGGCCGGCTTGGTCCTGGGCGGCGCGAACACCGACCCGAACTGATCGTTGCGCTCGCTGACCAGGTCGGTCACCGTCCTGACTCCACGAGGTGTACGAGCCCACGCTCCCGGTCGAGCGACGGCCGAACGCCCGGTTCACCCGGCAGGGGCGCGCGCCCGCATCGGGCGGTGGATGCGCGCGCATCGCGGATCGGCGAGCGGGCCCTACCCGCACCGGGCGGGCGCGCTCACTGGCACTGGACGGTCACCCGCCGGTTCTGGGCCCGGGCCTCGATCGAGTCTCCGTCGACCTCGGGCACCTGGGCGCCAGCGCTCCCGATCTCGATCCGCTGCCGATCGAGCCCCTGGGCCTCGAGGATCTTCCGGACCTGCTGGGCCCGCCCGACCGCGACCCGGTCGTTCGCCATCTCGCCGCCGCGCGCGTCGGTGTGGCCGGTGACCCGGATCCGCCCCGGGCACGCCTCGAGCTGCCCCACGAGGTCCATCAGGGCCTGGGTGTCGACGTCCCGGGGCTGCCAGTCGTCGAACGCGAACTTCGCCGGGAACCGGATCCCGTCGACCAGCGGCCCGGACGCGACGGGCGCCTCCGCGACCGCCCCCGATGCTGCGGCAGGCGCCTCCGCGGCGGGTGTCCCCGCCGGACCGGCCACGGGTGCCGCTGGAGTCCCCGCCGGTGCCCCTGCCGGCGTCACGACGGGCGTCCCAGCGGGCGTCCCGACCGGAGCAGGCGCGGCAGGCGCGAGCGGCGAGCCGATCGGCGGGACCGTCGCGACCGGGGCCGGGCGCATCTCGAACCAGATCACCATCGCCGCGACCAGCCCGAGCGCGATCACCGACGCCGCCGCGACGAACGACATCCCCGCGAACACGCCGCCCGCCGCGATCAATGGCGCCTGGGTCCGCGATCCGCCGCCCTCGGTGACCACCACCACCGGCGCCGGCGGGATCGGCTCGTGCGGCCGCTCGCCCGGGGCCAGCACGGTGATCACCTGCACCGGCGGCGGATCGTGCAGGCTCCGCTGGACCACGGTGTCCGCCTCGGACGGCGGGTGGTGCAGCATCGTCGGCAGGTCCGGCTGCTCCTCGAGGACCTCGCCGGCCTCCTCGAAGTACTGCGCGCCGAACAGCTGGTGCTCGAG
>JBEBJW010001437.1:0-2227 GCA_040079715.1 Myxococcota bacterium
CGCGCGGCGCGACCGGACCCGAGTCGAGGTCGCGCCGGCCCCGTGGCGCATCACGTTCGACACCAACCCGGACGACTGCAACCTGCGCTGCATCATGTGCGAGGAGCACAGCCCGTACAGCCCCCTCCAGAAGCTCCGGCGGGCCGAGGGTCGCCCCAAGCGGCGGATGGACCTGGCGCTGATCCGCCGGGTGGTCGAGGAGACCGCAGGCCGCGGCCTCCGCGAGATCATCCCGTCGACGATGGGCGAGCCGCTGCTCTACCAGGGCTTCGACCAGATCCTCGACCTCTGCCACGAGTTCGGGATCAAGCTGAACCTGACGACGAACGGGACCTTCCCGGGCCGGGGGGCCCGGGCCTGGGCCGAGCGCATCGTGCCGGTGACGTCGGACACCAAGATCTCGTGGAACGGAGCCACGGCGCAGACCCACGAGCAGATCATGCTCGGGACGAGCTGGGAGAAGGTGCTCGAGAACGCGCGGACCTTCCTCGAGGTGCGCGACGCCCACGCGGCCAGCGGCGGCAACCGATGCCGGGTCACGTTCCAGCTGACGTTCCTCGAGACCAACGTCCACGAGCTGGCCGACGTGGTCCGCCTGGCCGCCGAGCTCGGTGTCGACCGGGTCAAGGGGCACCACCTGTGGGCCCACTTCCGCGAGATCGAGAGCCTCTCGATGCGGCAGACGCCGGAGTCCATCGCGCGATGGAACCGCGCGGTCCGCGAGGCACGCTCCGTCACCGACGCCATGCGGCTGCCGAACGGGGAGCGGGTGTTGCTTGAGAACCTGTTCGAGCTCGACCCGAGCGCGGTCGACGACCTTGCCCCCACCGGAGCCTGCCCGTTCCTCGGTCAGGAGGCCTGGGTGAGCGCGGTCGGTCGGTTCGACCCGTGCTGCGCCCCCGACGCTCAGCGGCGGACCCTCGGCGAGTTCGGCGACCTCACGGATCGGTCGTTCACCGAGGTCTGGAACGGCGCCGCCTACCGCGAGCTGACGCGGACCTACCGAAACCGCGCCCTGTGCGTGGGCTGCAACATGCGCAAGCCGGGAGGCGCCTGATGTGGCGCCGGGCCTCGGTCTCCACCGACCGAACGCACCACGTCCTGGACGGCAGACCTGCCTACGCCCCGCGGTATCGCGAGGTGCTGAAGTTCCACGAGCCGGGTCTCTCCGCCGCGGTGGACGACACCGGCGCGACCCACATCGACCTCGAGGGCCGCCCGGCCTACCCCCACCGCTTCGTGCGCACGTTCGGGTTCTACGAAGGCCGCGCGGCGGTGCACGCGGTCGACGGGTGGGTCCACATCCTGCCCGACGGCTCGCCGCTCTACGATGCTCGCTACGACTGGTGCGGCAACTACCAGGGCGAGCGGTGCTCCGTGCGTGACGCGGACCGCCGCTACCTGCACCTGCTCCCCGACGGCCAGCCCGCCTACGCCGACCGGTGGCGATACGCCGGCGACTTTCGGGACGGGATCGCGGTCGTCCAGCGCGGCGACGGTCTCCACACCCACATCGACTTGGCCGGGGCGTTGGTCCACGGGCAGTGGTTCGTCGACCTCGACGTGTTCCACAAGGGTCTCGCCCGCGCCCGCGACGTTTCCGGGTGGACCCACGTGGACCCGCACGGAGAGCCGGTCTACCGCCGTCGGTTCGCAAACGTCGAGCCGTTCTACAACCGCCAGGCGCGGGTGGAGCGGTTCGACGGCGGCCTCGAGGTGATCGACGAGCGGGGGGAGACGCTCATCGAGCTCCGGCCGGCGCGTCGGAGCGAGTTCGCAGCGCTGTCGGGCGACCTGGTTGGCTTCTGGCGCACCGACGCTATCGCCACCGCCGTCGAGCTCGGCGTGTTCGAGGTCCTGCCCGCCAGCACGTGCGATCTGGCGAACCGCCTCGGGCTCCGTGCCGATCGGGTCGACGCGCTCCTGCGGGCCCTCGGCGAGCTCGCGCTGGTCGAGCGGCGGGACCAGACCTGGCGGTGCACTCCGCGCGGCGCCTACCTTCGGCGGGACGCCCCCCTGACCCTCGCCGACGCCGCATTGGAGTACGCCGGTCCGCTGCGGCGCCTGTGGGGAGCGCTCCCGGACGCGATGCGCGGGACCGGTTGGCAGCCCCCCGACGTGTTCGGCGACGTGGCCTCGGACCCGAGCCGGGTGGCGCCGCACCACCGGATGCTGCGGAGCTACGCCCGCCACGACTACCCCACGGTGCCGGAGGCGCTGGGTCTGC
>JBEBJW010001438.1:0-2226 GCA_040079715.1 Myxococcota bacterium
CGCGCCGCTACGAACCGTGGGTCGCGGCGAGGGCGGTCCGGAGCTCGGCGCTGCCGCGGAACCGCACCACGGCAGCGTGGAACGACCGCCCGGCGCCCTCGGCGTCGGCGGCGGGCCACGCGGCCTCGGCGAGCCGTCGGTTGTGCCGGTCCGACAGGCGGCACTGGTCCTTGATCTTCGCCACCTCGTCGAGACTCGCGCGGTCGGTCGTCCAGGCGCCGATCTGGGCGACCAGCTCCGGCGGATCCCCGAGCGCGGCGCACAACCCGCGCATCTCGGACAGGTTCTGGTACAGCCAGGCTTCGATACTGTAGAACGGGACCAGCGGCAGGAGCCGGTCCATCGCGCTCGCCGCCCGCGTGGGGTCGCGCTGCTCGACGAGCAACTCGACGTGGTGCACGATCCGCGCGCTGAACTTCTGGACGTTCTCGCTCGTGTGTCGGTTCGACCAGGTGGTGTCCCCGTCGAGGTGGAACACCACGAACCCGGGAGGGTCCTGCTCGAGCAGCCGGGTGGCGATCGTCCGGTACAGGTCGATCAGCCGGAACCGGGCGGCGGCGCGACTGGCGCGATCCGACGGTCCGTCCCCCTTCCACGCGTTGGCGACGGTGTACCTCCGCTCGGCCTCGCCTTGGGGGTCGAACCGGATCCGATCCGTGCGGCAGGCGTCGTCGACCCGCCGGAGCAGCTTCTTCAGCAGCGCGACCAGCGTGGCGTGGGCGTCGTCGGAGCCGTCTTCGGTGAGCACGAGGACCGACAGGGCCGGCTGGGTCACCACAGGCCCTTGGTGCGCAGGATCTCGTTCACGTGCTGGATCCCGACCTGGTGCGCGCGGAAGAACGAGCTCGCCTCGTCGGCCGACAGGTTCCGCCACGACCAACCCCGGCGACCGTCGGGTCGGGGCGTGGTGGCGCACAGCACGAACGTGGTGCGGACGTCGTCGACGGTGTCGAACGTCAGGAAGTCGAGCAGCAGCGGGTTCTGGGTCGCGAGGAACGCCTGGCGATCGCCGATCTCCGCGATGCACGCCTCGATCCACTGGTGGTGGAGGCCGTTCACCAGCTCGTCCGCGATCACCACCCCGTCGGGGATCGTGGACAGGGTCCAAAGGAACGCCAGCATCCGCTTCTGGCCGAAGCTGAGGTAGTCGTGCTGAACCCGGGTCGGCGGGTCGGCCTCGTCCAGGGTCACGATCAGGTCGAACCCTCGATACTCGGTGACGTGCTCGTCAGTCCGATCGTACCGGGGGTGGACGGACAGGTCGGCGACACCCAGGACCGAGCACACCCGTTCGAACAGGGGGTCGTCACCGCGCGTGAGACGGAGCTCTTCCGGAGTGGCGGGATCGGACCGCTCCGAGAGGCGGCGCAGCGCACCTGGGGGGAGGAGTCCGACCACCTCTCCGTCGCTCCCGAACAACAGCAGCGTGGGTCGGTCCGGCCGAACCACTCCCTGGAACCCGCCGAGGGCCTCGTCGAACCTCGGCATGGTGAACGGGAAGTCGACCGCTCGCAGGTCGAAGGCGGCATTGAGGCGGTCGAGGAACCCAGGCTTGAACAGGTCGAGGTTGATCCGCGCGATCCTCCTCTCCGGCACGGTGATCCCGTCGGAATTGACGGCGATCCGCTGGTCCTGCACCTCGACCGCGTACGACCATGACGCGGAGTCCGACTCCGGGCGCGCGGAGGGATCCCGCATCCGCGCGAGGAGCTGCTTCTCGTCGACGGGCTCGGTCGACGCTCGAGCCTCGAGCGTGACCGACGCTGTCGTGTCGTCCACCTCCAGCGTGAACCCGACGCTGAACGTCTCGCCGCGGAGTGACGAGAAGTTCGACCGGACGATCATCGAGATCAGCTCGAGCAGCGTGGTCTTGCCGGTGCCGTTCTGGCCGAGGATCACGTTGATCCCGTCGGTGAACTCGAGCACCGTCCCGGGGGCGACGCCGCGGAATCGGTGGATCTCCAGTCGTCGCAGGCGCATCATCGACCAGTCCTAACCTGGCGCCCCGATTCGGAGGACGGTGTCCACCTCGACCGGCAGCGGCCCGTGGCTGGTGACGATCACCACCCGGTCCGCCCGCCACCGGGTCACCTGGTCCGCGACCCGCGCCGTCGACACCGGGTCCAGGTTCGCGAACGGCTCGTCCAGCAGGACCACCGGCGGGTCCCCGGCCGAGGCCGCCAGCAGCTCCGCCAGGCGCCGCTGGCCCGCGCTGCAGTGCCCCAG
>JBEBJW010001439.1:0-2225 GCA_040079715.1 Myxococcota bacterium
CACGTCGACGCTGCCGCCGGCGGGGACCTTGTACGTCTCGGGGTACAGGTACCCCTCGAGGGTGGGGCTCTCGATCGGGAACGGCAGGTCGACGGCTTTCTCCGTCGCGACCTTGGTGTACGCCCCGGGCTCGATCCACCCCTTCTCGGCGAGCGCCGCGTCGATGTCCCGGATCCGCCACCCCTCGACGACGGTGAACGGTACGTCGTCGGCGAGCGGCGGGCCGCACAGCGTCTTCACGATCTCGTTGACCGACATCGAGTGCTTGAGCTCGAACTTGCCGGCCTTGAGGCAGGAGGTGTCCTGGGTCTTGGTGTAGAACCACCACTGGTTCTCGCCGACGAGCCCGGCCTCGTCGAGCTTCGGGCCGAGGCCGCGGGCCGACGTGCCCTTCGGGACCTCGAACACGAACGGCGCGTCGTCCGCCGGATCGATCGGCGCGTCGAAGTCCGGCACGCACGCCAGGAGCAGGACCCCGATCCCGAGCACCTTCCACCGTCCCGACCGCCCCACGGAACCTCCGGGCCCGAGCCTACCGCACTCGCGCCCGCCGGTGGGATACGCTCGCGGAGCCGGGGTCGCCCCCGCCGGAGGATCCCGTGGACGAAGCGTTCTCGCCCGAGGAGCTCGAGCTCGCGTTCACCTACCACCTCGTCAACCAGATCGTCGGCGCCGACGGGGTGGTGGCGCCGGCGGAGGCCCGGTTCGTGTCGCGGACGTTCCCGCCGTCGCTGCTCGCGTCGTCCGGGTTCGTCGGGTCGAACGGGCTGTTCACCCCGCGGTGGACCGAGGCGCTCGGGGAGGCGCTGCTGGTGTTGCCCGAGCGGTCGGTCGAGGCCCGGGTGGCGATCGTGGAGACGCTGTTCCGGGCGGCGCTGGCAGACGACGAGTTCCTGCGGGCCGAGGCGAGCACGATCCACCGGGCGGCCCGGCTGCTCGGGCTCGAGGACGAGGCGTACGCGGAGCTGGTCGAGCGGCTGGTCACCACCGAGGTCGACCTCGACTCGACGGAGGGCTGACGTGACGGGGTTCGAAGCACTGGAAGCGCGGATCGAGACGTCGTGGACCACCGGCACGATCGACCGGGACGCGGTCGAGGAGGCGCTGGCGGCCCTCGACCAGGGGCGGCTGCGGGTCGCGACCCGGGGACCGGACGGGGCGTGGACGGTCCACCCGTGGGTGAAGCGGGCGATCCTGCTGTACTTCCGGGTGTCGCCGATGCGGGAGGGTCGGTACGGCGACTACGTGTACCACGACAAGATCCCGCTGAAGACGGATCTGGCGGCGCAGGGGATCCGGGTCGTGCCGCCGGGGACGGTCCGGTACGGGGCGTTCCTCGAGCCGGGGTGCGTGGTGATGCCCGGGTACGTGAACATCGGCGCGTACGTCGGCGCGGGCACGATGGTCGACACCTGGGCCACCGTCGGCTCGTGCGCGCAGATCGGCAAGGGCGTGCACCTGTCCGGCGGGGTCGGGATCGGCGGGGTGCTCGAGCCGCCGGGGGCCTCGCCGGTGATCGTCGAGGACGGGTGCTTCGTCGGGTCGCGGTCGATCCTGGTCGAGGGGGTCCACCTCGAGGAGGAGGTGGTGATCGGCGCGGGCACCACGATCACCGCGTCGACCCCGATCGTCGACGTGACGGGCCCGACCGAGGTGGTCCTGAAGGGCCGGGTCCCGGCGCGGTCGGTGGTGGTCCCCGGGACCCGCCGCAAGTCGTTCCCGGCCGGCGACTACGATCTCCCGTGCGCGCTGATCATCGGCCGCCGGACCGCCTCGACCGACCGCAAGACGTCGCTCGAGTCGGTCCTGCGCGAGTTCGCGCTTCCGGTCTGACCCTCCGGCTCCGGTCCCGGCGCCGGTCCCGGCCCCGGGCGCGTGGCCGCGGTGGACGGCCGGCCTGTGCGGGCTGCTGGTCGCGGTCCACCTCGTCACCGGCCTGGCGGTGGTCCGGCCGGGGCTGCCGTGGTGGTGGGCGGTGTTCGGGTCGCGCAGCGTCGCCCACCGGATCGCGGTCGGCGGGCAGTACCGGCCGCTGGTCGGGGTGGACCCGTGGCGGCTGTGCACCACGGTCCTGCTCCACGTGGACCTCGTCCACCTCGGGCTGAACGTGGCGGCGGTGTGGTCGCTCGGGGCGCTGCTCGAGCCGCGGATCGGCGGCCTGCGGGTGGTGGCGTGGACCGCGCTGGCCGGGGTCGCGGTGGCGGCGGCGTCGCAGCTCGCGGGGG
>JBEBJW010001440.1:0-2224 GCA_040079715.1 Myxococcota bacterium
CGGGTGCGACGTCCAGTGCGCCGGCGAGACCTGCGACGTCGACTGCCTCGGCGGCGGGTGCCACATCGGCTGCGACGCGGCCACCTGCACGACGTCGTGCGCGGGCGGCGGGTGCGACGTGCGCTGCGCCGGCTCGTCGACCTGCGTGATCGACACCTGCTCCGACACCTGCGCGCTGCACTGCGACGGCGCCGCGACCTGCGACAACGCGTGCGGCCTCTCCGACGCCTGCGTGACCGACCGCTGAGGCGCCAGGCCGGCCTGGCGTCACGGGGCGCGGGTCTTCTTCCCGAACCCGGGGATCGCCGTCGCCTGGCGCATCCACGCGGCGAGCTGGACCTCGTCGATCTCCTCGGTCGACGCGAGGTCCACGCCGCGCGCCTGCTTCCCCATCCCGATCGGCGCGACCGGCGGCACCGGGTCGAGCGCGGTGCCGTGGCCGAAGGTCAGCTTGACGTGGCCGACGAAGCCGCCGCACGAGAAGCACCAGCCGTCGCCGATCCCGTAGAACGCCATCCCCCACTTCACCGCGCGCTGGAGCTCGGGCAGCGTCCTGGCCGCCAGGGCGTCGACCGCCTCCGCGATGCCCCGCTGCGGCTCCGGCAGGGTGCGGAAGTAGGCGAACACCGGCGCGTCGCCGACCTTCGCCTTCGCGTCGCTCGCCCGCCCGGTCATCTCGACCTTCAGCGTCGCCGAGCCGTCAGCCGGGGCGGCGGTCCGCGCGCGGGGGGGCTTCTTGTCCTTCGTGGGCATCGCGGCGACTCCTCGGCCGACCTGTACCACGGCCGTCCGGATCGGCGACCGGCCGCGTGGATGGCGGAGCGCGGATCAACCGGCCCGGCGGACCTTCGCCCGGGCGCCGCCCACCGGGCGCCCGTCGATCGCGGTGACGATCCCGTACACGTGATCGAGCCGGGTCCACCCGTTGACCCCGCCGCGGTTGTTGCCTATCTGGACCTCGCCGGACCGCACCGCGAGCACCTTGTGGGTGTACACCGCGCCGTGGACCTTCACGTACACGATGTCGCCGCGCTCGAGCAGCGCGGGGTCCACCGGCTCGATCGTGACCGGCTGGCGGCTGCGGATCAGCGGGTTCATCGAGTTGCCGCCTTCGCGGTTCTCGACGGACTCGCCCGCGGACAGGCGGCGGATGATCTCGAGGGTCCTGGCGTTCATCCGATCGGGTAGCGCGGCGTCGGCGATCGCGCCCGACCGACGACACACCGGCCGCACGACGTCGACCGCGCCAGGCGGATGCCAGCCCCGAGCGGTCGAGCGGGAACACAGGGTGGCGCAGCCAGTCGCGCAGCGACCGAGCGGGAGCGAGCCCGGAGGGAGGCCGACGGCGCGCAGCGCCGGGGCGCCCGATCCTCGGACGACACCCGCCCCGAGCGGCCGAGCGGGTACCGGGAGACGACCCGGTCGGTGCTTCAGGCCCGGAGGGCGTCGCGGACCAGCTCCAGCAGCCCGGGGCGTCGGGCGTCCCGCGGAGGCGCCAACGCGTGGGCGAGGGCACCGAGCACCGCGTCGAGCTCGAACGGCGTCCCCGGACCGACCAACCCGGGGATCCGGTCGGTCGGCCAGCCGGTGGCCAGCGACCAGGCGACCGCGTACGGCGCCCAGGTGTCGAACGCCCCGTCCGGCGGGCCGCTCGCCGCTACGCTCGCCGCGACCGCCGCCCACCGTTCGCGCGCCGACCGCCCGGTCGGCGACAGCGCGTCGGTCTGCATCGCGAGCGGGATCAGGCCCATCGCGATGGCCCCGGGCGCGAGGATCATCGTGGCGAGGATCGGCGCGCCGGGATCGAGCACCACCGCCGCGCTGCCGGCGATCAGCGAGACCGCGATCGCGACCAGCGTGGCGCGGACCCGCCGGGAGCGCGGGCTGGGCCACGCAGACTCCCACCCCCGCTCGATCATCGCCCGCCGGCCGGTCGCGGCCACCGCCGCCCGCCGTCGCGGGGGCATCACCCCGATCACGAGGCCCACCTCGGCCTCCCCCCGCGGGAAAAGCGCCTCGAGCAGGGCGCGCTCGTAGTCGTCGACGGCCGCCGGCGGTGACGACGGCGGGCACCGCACGACGTGGGGGCGCCCGTTCGGCACCCGCTGCTCGAGCCGAACCACGGACCGCCGGGCGAGCTCGACCAGCGCAGCGGCGATCACCCCCGGAGTCCCCGCGTCGACCGCGCCGAGCGCCGCGACCTGCCACGGCGGATCCGCCGGCC
>JBEBJW010001441.1:0-2221 GCA_040079715.1 Myxococcota bacterium
GACCACCCCGGTCGGCACCGCTACGGCGACCGGCGCCACCCCGCCGGTCGACGGGTGCCCGCCGATCACCGGGTTCACGGTGGAGCTCGTCGCCACGAACCCGCTCGAGCGGCGGCTCCGGGTCGCGCTCGACGGGGAGACCACCGCGTGGGCCGAGTGCACCGCGGGGGACGATCCGCTCGAGGACCTCCTCGCCGAGTCGACCGTCCCGAGCGACGCGCACGAGCTCGTGATCCGCGGCCTGCGCGCCGGCACGCGCTACACCTGCGCGGTCCACCCCGGGTGCGGCGGCCCGGCGAGGATCGCGACGTTCACCCCGGTGGCGCCTGCGTCGTTGCCCCCGTTCACGGTCGAGACGTCCGGCGAGGGCCCGTCCGAGCCGTACACCCTGATCAACACCCAGGCGTCGGGGTTCGCCGACGCGCCGGTGCTCGCGATCGTCGACCCGGACGGCGCGCCGCGGTGGGTGTACGAGGTCGGCGAGCCGCTGGTGATCGACCTCGACGCCGAGGTCGAGGACGGCGGGACCTCGGTCCACCTCGGCGGCGGCTGGGCGTACCACGACGAGGACCACCCGACCCGCGGCGTGTTCCGGGACGTCGACCTGTCCGGCCGGACGCTGCTCGAGCGGACCACCCCGGCGTTCGGGATCGGGTGGAACCACCACAGCGAGAAGCTCGACGACGGCTCGTACCTGTCGCTGACGTTCTCCGAGAACACCGGGTTCGACAAGACGTTCTACGGAGTCGGCGTCGAGCAGTGGCACCCGGTCACCGGGCTCGGCTGGACCTGGTCGAGCCAGGGGCTGGTCGACGCAGGAGAGGTGCCGGACCCCGGCGACGACGTCTCGCCGTACCACGCGAACAGCGTGTCGTTCGTCGACGATGCGTGGGGGCCGGCGGCGTGGATCAGCCTGTACAAGGCGCGCGAGATCTGGCGGATCGACCGGGCGACCGGCGAGCGGACCCACGTGTTCGGGCCGAACGGGACGTTCACCCTGCTCGACGCGGACGGCGCGCCGCTCGGCGACGACCAGTGGACCTACGTCCAGCACGATCCCGACTACACCGACGACGGGCGGGCGGTGATGTACGACAACGGCCAGGAGCGGCCGGTGCCGGTCCGGTACAGCCGGGTGGTCGAGCTGCAGTTCGACCTCGACGCGAACACCGCGACCCTGCTGTGGACCTGGACCGAGCCGAACTGGTTCGACCCGGTGCTCGGCGACGCGGACTACCTGCCGAACGGCAACATCCTCGTCACCAAGGGGTTCAGCGAGAGCTGGACGCCGACCCGCGACGACGTGAGCCAGGTCCTCGAGCTGAAGCTGCCGGACGAGGTCGTGTGGCGGCTGTCGTGGACCAACCGGTGGCCGACGTTCCGGGCCTCGCGGTACGACGGCTGCGCGCTGTTCGCGAACGCCCGGTACTGCCCGGCGGTGGCGACGCGGCTGGCGGCGCTGCGCGGGACCTGACCGCGGCGACGTGGTACCGTCCGACCCGATGCGCGATCGGCTCGTGACGTACGCCCTGTTCTTCGGCTCGGGGCTCGCCTCGCTCACCTGCGAGGTCGTGTGGTTCAAGCAGCTCGGGTTCGTCCTCGGCAGCTCCACGTTCTCGGCGAGCGTCGTGGTCGCCTGCTTCTTCGGCGGCCTGTCGATCGGAAGCCTCGCGCTCGGGTGGGTCGCCGACCGGGTCCGCCGGCCCCTCGTGGCGTACGCGATCGCCGAGGGCTCGCTCGCGGCGGTCAGCCTGGGGACGACGGCGCTCCTGTCGGCGTGGGACCGGTGGATCGGCCTGTTCACCCCGTGGATGTCGCTCGACGCCGACGGGTCCCGGCCGCTGAAGGTGGCGCTCGCGACGGCGATCCTGCTGCCGCCGACGGTGCTGATGGGCGGGACCCTGCCGATCCTCGCCCGGTGGCTGGTCCGGACCCGCGACGACCTCGGGGCGTCGATCGGCTCGCTGTACGCGACGAACACGCTCGGGGCCGCGATCGGGTGCGCGCTGGTCGGGTGGGTGTGGATCGGGTGGCTCGGCGTGTCCGGGTCGGCAGCGCTCGCGTCGGCGATCTACGCCGGGATCGCCGTGGTCGCGCTCGGGCTGGCCCGGCGCTCGCCCGTCGCGCCGGGGGCCATCGCGCCGGAGGCCGTCCCGGTCGGGGCCCCCGCGCCTGGTCCCCTCCCCGCCCTGCTGATCGCCCTGTTCGGGGTCTCGGGGTT
>JBEBJW010001442.1:0-2216 GCA_040079715.1 Myxococcota bacterium
AGGTGGTGGTGCCGCCGGACGGGCTGACCCCGTGGGAGCGGTTCCAGCTCGAGCGGCTGTCGCGGTGCGTCGCCCGCGACGTGGTCGACCGGTACCGGCTGGTCCGCGAGGGCCTCGAGTCGTGGCTCCGGTTCCACGGGGTCGACGAGGCGGTGGCGCTGCTCGGGCGGCGGTGCCCGGCGGTGCCGCGGACCGCGGTCGACACGCTCGAGGCGTGGGCCCGGTCTGCGTCGCGGGTCGTGGTCACTCGCGGTTGGCAGCTACCCACGGGGTGATCCCGGTCAGGCGGATCTCCCGATCGTGGTTGTCCCACCAATCGGCGATCCGGTCTGCCGCCATCGCCCGCCCGTACAGGAACCCCTGGATCACGCCGCACCCGTGATCCGCGAGGAACCGGAGCTGGGACTTCGTCTCGACGCCCTCGGCCACCACGTCGATCCGCAGGCTGCGGGACAGCGCGATGATCGCGGCGGTGATCGTGTCGCTCTTGCCGGAGTGGCCCAGGTCGTTCACGAACGACCGATCGATCTTCAGCGTGTCGATCGGGAGGCGCGACAGGTACGACAGCGACGAGTAGCCCGTCCCGAAGTCGTCGAGCGCGATCCGGATCCCGAGCGCCTTGAGCTGGTCGAGCGCCCGCGCGCTGGCAGGCGTGTCCTGCAGCAGGATGCTCTCGGTCAGCTCGAGCTCGAGCAGCGAGGGTTCGAGGCCGGTCTCGGCCAGGATCGCCGACACCCGCTGGGCGAGGTCCGGCTCGCGGAACTGGCGCGCGGACAGGTTGACCGCCACGGTCACCGGGTGGCCGTGCGTCTCCGCCCACCGCCGCGCCTGGAGGCACGACTGGCGGAGCACCCAGTCGCCGAGGGGCACGATCAGGCCGGTGTCCTCGCACACCGGGACGAACTCGGCCGGGTTGACCTGGCCGAGGGCCGGGTCGGTCCACCGGAGCAGCGCCTCGAACCCGATCACCTCGCCGGTCCCGAGCTCGATCTTCGGCTGGAAGTGGACCTGGATCTCGCCGGGCTCGCGGTCGGTCCGCCCCCCGATCACCCCGGCCGCGATCATCGCCGACCGGAGGTGGGTCTCGATCTCGAGCCGCCGCGACGCCTTGCGGTGGATCGAGTCGGTGAAGAACTGGTACGTGTTCCGGCCCTGCTCCTTCGCGTGGTACAGCGCCGCGTCCGCCCGATCGAGGAGCGAGGCGGCGTCGTTCCCGTTCTCGGGCCAGGTCGCGATCCCGATGCTGACCGACACGAACACCTCGGCGTTCGCGATCGAGAACGGCTCGGCCATCCGATCGGCGATCCGCCGGGCGACGATCGCTGCGTCCTCCGGCCGCCGGATCCGCCCCAGCACCACCACGAACTCGTCCCCGCCGAGGCGGGCGGCGACCGCGTCGTCGTCGGACGGGTCCGGTGGCTCTCCCGGCCGCGGCTTCGGCGCCAGCGCGGCGAGGTCCGACGACCGCACGCACGACGCGATCCGGGCCCCGACCTCGCGCAGGAGCGCGTCCCCGCCAGCGTGGCCGTACGTGTCGTTCACCCGCTTGAACAGGTCGAGGTCGAGCGCGAGCACCGCGAGCGACCGGTGGAACCGCTCGGCGCGCGCGAGGGCGTTCGCGAGGAAGTTGTCGAGGAACGTCCGGTTCGGCAGCGTGGTCAGCGAGTCGAAGTACGCGAGCTGGGTCACCCGGCGCTCGGCGGTCCGCAGCTCGTTCGCGGTCCGGGCCGACCGGAGCAGGTACCGGATCCGGTGGACGAGGAGGGGGTGGTTGATCGGCTTCGGGACGAAGTCGGTCGCCCCGGCGTCGTACGCGCGGTCGATCGAGCCCTCGTCGTCGAGGCCGGTCATGATCACGATCGGGACGGTCTCGCCGTTCAGCAGGGAGCGGATCGTGGCGCACGCCTCGTAGCCGTCGAGCTCCGGCATCATCACGTCCAGGAGCACGAGATCCGGCGCGTCCTCGCGGAACGCCCGGACCGCCTCCGCGCCGTCGCCGACCTCGCGGACCTCGAACCCGGCGTCCTCGAGCGCCACCACGCACAGCAGGCGCAGCCCGGGGTCGTCGTCCGCCACCAGCACCACCGGACGGTCACGTCCCATCGGGCACTCCCACGCAGATCGGGTCGAGCTCGGCGACCAGCGCCCGGCGGGTGGCGGCCGCCAGCGACTGCATCGCGTCCAGCGCGCCGGTCACCCGGTCGGTGTCTCCGTCG
>JBEBJW010001443.1:0-2215 GCA_040079715.1 Myxococcota bacterium
CCCCCCCCCCCCCCCATTACCACCACCAGACGCCAAACGCGATCTGACCGGCATTCTGGGGGGCTCGGTTATGTGTATAAGAGACAGCGCCCCGAACAGGATCGACCGCATCGCGTACCGGGTGTCGCCGGCGCCGGTCAGCGCCCCGAACACCACCACCGCGATCCCGTCGAGGACCTGCATCGTCGCGTATAGCACGATGATCGGCGTCGCGATCGCCGTCACGTCCGGGGCCGCGTGGACCACCGCGGTCAGCCGGTCCGGGATCGCGGCGAACACGATCCCGAGCGCCACCATCACCCCGATCGCCTGGCTCGCGCCGAGCCTGAGCGCGGTCCGCGCCCGATCCGGCAGGCCGCCGCCGAGGCTCTGGCCCACCAGCACCCCGGTCGCCTCGGCGATCGCGTGGCACGGCAGGAAGCTGACCATCACGATCCGGACCACGATCACGTGGGCCGCGAGGTGGGCGTCGCCTGCGTCCGACAGCAGCACCGACAGGATCACGAAGCTCCCGACGTCGAGGGTGTACTGGACCCCCGCCGGGGCCCCGATCCGCCACAGCTCCCGCAGCGCGGTCCGGTCCGGCCGAACCGGCGCTCCGAGCCAGCCGCGGGCCCGCCACCCGAGGAACGCGAGGCCGCTCGCGATCCCGAGCGCGCAGCCGATCCCGGCGCCGTCGATCCCGAGCGCGGGGATCGGCCCGAGCCCGAAGATCAGCACCGGGTCGACCACCAGGTTCACGGCGTTCGCGATCAGGTTCGCGATCATCGGGGTCCGGGTGTCGCCGGTCCCCTGGAACGCCCCGATCAACGCGGTGAACACGAACACCGCCGGCGTCGCCGCGGTCCGCCACTCGAAGTAGCCGGCCGCGAGCGGGAGCACGTCGTGCGACGCGCCCATCGCCCGCAGCGCCGACGGACCGAGCGGGATCGCCGCCGCGACCACCAGCCCGCCGAGCGCGCCGACCGCGACCCCGGCCCAGGTGATCGCCACCGACGCCGCCGGCTGGCCGGCGCCGGTCCGGTTCGCGACCAGGATCCGGACTCCGGACAGGAGCCCGAGCCCGAACGACTGCCACAGGTACACGAGACCGGTCGCGAGCCCGATGGCGGCGAGGTCGGCCGTGCCGAGCCACCCGACGTAGATCGAGTTCACGACGGACAACATGGTGTAGGACAACATCGTGACCAGGATCGGCCACGCGAGACGGAACAGGACGCGATGATCGAGCGGTTGCGCCGACATGGCGCACCTCCGGGCGCGGTCCGGGCCGCGCCGACGAGCGACGGGAGCTGGGTACTGGGACCGCGCCGACGCCGGGGAGCGGCGACGGGCGGACGACGGGCGCAGACGGGCCGCCTCGGGAGGTCCCGGGGCAGCGTCGCGCAGGCAGGGCGCTGGACGCCGATCGACGCGCCCGCAACCCCCACGGGGAGGCTCGGGAGCGAGATCAGCGACGAACGGTCAGCGACGCGAGGTCAACCGAGGAGCGGGATCTCGCAGGAGCCACCGATTCGCGGCACCTTGCCCGACGGCGAGACGCCGTCACCGAAGGTCGCGAAAGAGGCCCGCACTGCGCAGAAGATGGTCATCGTCGCCATCGGCGTAGCCATCGGGCCCTCCAGGTGCAGCAGGCCCACCGAAGGCCCGCTCTTGTCGACTAAAGAGGTCGAGGTCCGCTGTAAAGGCGCCTCGGTGAAATTAGTTCCGGAACCGCGTACCATCGCGGCGGGAGGCGCGGTGATCGCAGTCGGGTGGTGGTTCGGGGTGGCGATCGCCGGTGAGGTCCCGCCGCCGTCGTTCGGGGTGAACCTGTCGGTGGACGCGGGCGGGCGGCTGGTCGTGGGCCACGTGCTGTGCGACACCGCGAAGCTGAAGGCGCTCGGGATCGAGCTGTGGGACGAGCAGGTCCACCGGGTCGAGCCGCAGGTCCCGCTGATGCACGGCCTGCGGGTGGTCGGGCTGCCGGCCGGCGAGCGGGTGGTCGACCAGGCGATCCAGGGGCTGCTGCTGTTCGACGCGAACGGCGACAACTACCTCGACGCGCTCGATCCGGCGTTCGGCGCGCTCGCCCTGTTCGAGGACCGCAACGGCGACCAGCGGATCCAGGCCGGAGAGGTGCAGACCCTTAGCGCGCTCGGGGTCGAGTCGATCAGCAAGTTCGGATCGGTTCGGATGAAGGCGAGATGATTCGCGACACGGGGTGATTCGGCCC
>JBEBJW010001444.1:0-2211 GCA_040079715.1 Myxococcota bacterium
CCACCGCTCCGCGCCGCCGATCCGGCCCGGGGACGGGCGCCCGCGGCCTCCACCCACCGCTCCGCGCCGCCGATCCGCCCCGGGGACGGGCGCCCGCGGCATCCACCCCACCGCTCCGCGCCGCCGATCCGCCCCATGGACTGCGCGCCCGCGGCATCCACCCACCGCTCGCTCGGCGCGCGCTCGCGCTACGGCTCGTACAGCCCGCCCATCCCGCGCAGCCCGCGGATCCCGGCGATCAACGCGGCCGCGACGGCGTCGATCTCCGCCTCGGTGGTGAACCGACCGACCCCGATCCGGATCGACCGGTGGGCGGCGTCGTCGGGCAGGCCGAGCGCCCGCAGCACGTGCGACGGCGCGAGGGTCTCGGAGCTGCACGCGCTCCCGGTCGACAGCGCCACCACCGACCGGACCGCCATCAGCAGCGCGGTCGCCTCGACCCCGTCGATCGCCAGGTTCAGGTTGTTCGGGGACCGCTCGGTCGGGTGGCCGTTCCACCGGATCCCGTCGACCCCCGCCACGAGCGCGTCCCACAGCCGATCCCGCAGCGCCCGGACCCGCGGGACCTCGACGTCGCGCCGGTCGACGATCAGCCCGGCCGCGACCCCGAACCCGACGATCAGCGGCACCGGCAGGGTCCCGGACCGGAGGCCCCGCTCGTGCCCGCCGCCGTACTGGAGGGGGACGAGCGCGATCCGCGGCCGGGTCCGGCGGACGAGCAGCGCGCCGACCCCCTTCGGGCCGTACAGCTTGTGGGCGCTGACCGACAGCAGGTCGACCGGGACCGTCGCCCAGTCGATCGGGACGTACCCGGCCTGGGCGGCGTCGCAGTGGAGCCAGACCCCGGCCGCGCGGCACGCGGCCCCGATCGCCGCGATCGGGTGAATCACGCCGATCTCGTTGTTGACCCACATCACCGACGCGAGCGCGGTCGTCGGGGTCAACGCGGCGGCGATCGCGTCCGGGTCGACCCGGCCATCGGCGCCGACCGGGACGATCGTGACCCGGAACCCGTCGTCGGCGAGGGCCCGGACCGGGTCGAGGACCGCGGCGTGCTCGGTCGCGACGGTGACCACGTGATCGTGGCCGGTGGCGCGGCGTCGGGCGCGGGCGCCGCCGAGGATCGCGAGGTTGTTCGCCTCGGTCGCGCCGCTGGTGAACACGACCTCCTTCGCCGACGCCCCGAGCCAGCCGGCGATCCGCCCGCGGGCCGCCTCGGTCGCGGCCCGGGCCTCCGCGCCGTACGCGTGCGATCGGGACGCGGCGTTGCCGTAGTCGTCGGAGAACCACGGGAGCATCGCCGCGACCACCGCCGGGTCGCACCGGGTGGTCGCGTGGTTGTCGAGGTAGATCGGCCGGGTGCCCATCCCCGCTCCGTACCCCGTCAGCCGCTGACGGACTCTCCGCCGTCGATCCGGAGGACGTTGCCGGTCATCCACGCGGTGCCGGGGTGCGCGAGGGCCACGAGGCACTTCGCCACGTCTTCCGGGGTGGTCAACCGGCGGTGCGGGTTCCGCTCGAGCGCGCGGCGGGCGAGCTCGTCGCTCCCGGGGATCTTGTCGAGCGCGGGGGTCCGGGTGACCCCGGCCATGATCGCGTTGGCGGTGATCCCGCGGCCTGCGAGCTCGACCGCGAGCTGGCGGACGTGCGACTCGAGCGCGCACTTCGCCGCGCTGACCGCGCCGTACGCCGGCCAGGCCGCGAGCGACCCGGACGAGGTCATCGCGAAGATCCGGCCGCCGTCGCCGAGCAACCCGCCGCCGATCAGGTCCTGCGCCCAGTACACGAGGCTGTTCGCCATCACGTCGAGCGTCATGTCGAGGTGCTTGCGGCCGAGGATCTGCGCGTCTTCGCCGGGAGCGGCCGCGACCAGCGGCCGGAGCGTCCCGAACGCGAGCGAGTGGAGCAGGACCCGCACCCGGTCGCCCGGCGCCATCGCCTCGCGCAGCTTCGCGAGGCCGGCGGTGCGGTCCTCGTCACCCGCGGCGTTCGCGTTGTGGAACACGACCGGGACGCCGTGACCGCGGAGCTCGTCGATCAGCGCCTCGACTGCCGGCATCGCGCCGCGCCGGTCGAGGTGGGCGCCGAACACGCCGAACCCCTCCGCGGCGAACGCGCGCGCCGCGGCGGCGCCGAACCCGGACGAGCTGCCGAGGATCACCACCCAGTCGCGCCCCACGTCAGTTCCCGGGGGCCGGAGCGGGGGCGGGC
>JBEBJW010001445.1:0-2206 GCA_040079715.1 Myxococcota bacterium
GCCAGCCCCGAGCGGTCGAGCGGGAAAGCCAGCGGGAAAGATCGGGGTGGTCGGATTCGAACCAACGGCCGCCTGCTCCCAAAGCAGGTGCGCTACCAGACTGCGCTACACCCCGACCCGATCCCCTTATCCGGCTCGCGCCGATGGACCACGGGGATCGCGGCGAGTCGTCCGGGTGACCGGCGGGAACCTTCCGCGGGTCGCGCGTCCGCGCTAGTGTGGGCCGCGGGTCCGGGAACCGCCGGAGCCAGGGGAGACGAGTTGCGCATGAACACCGCAAGGGCAGCCTGGGCCGTGGCCGCGTTCGGGTGGTTCGCAGCGACCGGCGACGCGTGGGCGTACATCGATCCGAAGTGCGCCGGGCTGACGCTGCCGGAGGACTACGACGAGCAGGCGCAGGAAGACTTCCTGACGAACTACTTCGCGCTGTCCACCACGTTCTCCCCGGTGCACGGGCCGGTCCCGCACGACGGCGGCCACGGCGCGGTCGGCCTCGACCTCGGGATCATCCCGCCGCTCGGGTGCGCGCGCCGGTTCGTGTTGAACTACACGAAGACCGAAGACACGAACAAGTCGCCGGTGGTGCCGCGGATCCGGATCACGTACGCCCTGCCGCAGATCGGCAAGATGACGCCGTACGCCGGCGTCGCGTACATCCCGCCGGTCAAGCTGCTCGGGATGACCAACGTGATCCTGTCCGGCGAGGCCGGCGTCGGGTTCGAGTTCGGCGAGACGGTCGAGCTCGGGGCCCGGTTCCACGCCACCTCGATGAAGACCGTCGGGGAGCTCGCGCCGCCGTTCATCGAGGGCGATCCTGCGTACGACGACCTGTACGTCGCGTCCACGTTCGGGCTCGACGCGATGCTCGGGTTCGACCTCGACGCCGTCACGCCGTACCTCGCGCTCGGGTTCACCGACGTGTCGACGTTCTTCTTCATCGGCGACGACGGTGTGGTCACCAACAACTACCACCCGTACTTCGGCCCCACCGGCTCGGTCGGCGTCGACGGCCTCGTCGGCCAGCGCTTCCGGTTCGGCGGGGAGTTCTACGCCGCGCCCGGCGGGTACTCGCTGCCCGACAAGAACATCGACAGCGTCAAGCCGGCGTCGCGGTACGGCCAGCTCTACACCGGCCGGCTGCGGTTCGCGGTCGAGATGTAGCCCGGGGTCTCGGTCGAACCGGAGATCCGGGCGGCCCGGCCTGCGGCCGTCGGGATCCTGCGGGGTCGCGGCCGATCCTCCTCCGCAGCCTCCTCGCCCGGACCCCCTCGCTCCGCGGGGGGGCCCGGCCTGCGGGGTCTGCTCCGGCGGCCGCTCCGTCGGCTCCGCCGACCGCTGCGCGCCCTCCGGCTCCCTGCCGCGGCACGCGCGCGTGAGACCATCGGTCGCCGTGCTGCCGCATCCCGTAGCGGGCGGCTGGTGCCGCCGAGGACCTGTTCGGGCGGGGCGGCTCAGTTCGCCCGCGGCTTCCGCCCGCAGTCGGCGGTGGACCGGGTCGCACATTCCGTCACCGGTCGCGACCGCGCGGCGACAGGGAGGCCCGTAAGACACCTGCAACGGGCGACGCGCTGACGTCCGTCGGGAGACACCATGGTCCGCTCGTCGGTCGTCGTCGCCGGTCTGCTCGCCACCTCGTGCGTCACCAGTCTGCCGTACGACGGTACGGTGGTCGGATACACGGACAACCCGTTCCTGATCGCCGGCTACGCGGACACGCCGAACACGTGGATCGCGGTCGAAGTGTACGACGCGCCCGGCTGGACCGAGCTGGCCCGGGTCCAGACCGCGCCCACGCCGACCTACGCAGCGGGGGTCTGGAGCTACAACAGCCCGGCGCTCTACTACTACAGGATGGGCAGTGTGCGCATCTTCTACGGCTACTGGGTCGCCGTCGACCCCTACGCCTGGCCCTATTCGTGGCACCGGGCCACGCTTCGGGTGCGGAACACCCAGACCGGCGACCTCCTGTACTCCGGACGGTCGGACTCCCTCGCGTGCTTCCTGGAGACGATCAGCCCCACGACGGACTTCATCACGGCCACGGTCGGCTGCGGCTTCTCCTCCGCGGAGATCGACGTGTACGCCGACGTGTTTGTCCAGGAGTGGCCTTACCCGTAGGTGGTCCGGGCGGTCGGACCGCCGGATCACCGCGGGGCCGGCGGTCGCTGTCACCGACGGCGCGGGCCGGTGGGCAGGGGAACGGGCA
>JBEBJW010001446.1:0-2205 GCA_040079715.1 Myxococcota bacterium
GACCTCGGCCGCGAGCCCGTCCCGGAGGACCGCGAGGTCGTGGTCGACCGGGTCGGTCCGGCCCGGCGCCAGGCCCACGAACGCGACCAGCTCCGTCTTGTGGTTGCCCGGCCCCCACGCGACGACCGCGACCTCCCGCACCGCCGGCGACCGGGCGAGCCGGACCTCGATCTCCGCGGTCTCGATCCGGTGGCCGCGGACCTTGACCTGCCCGTCCTCGCGCCCGAGGAACTCGATCGTGCCGTCGGGCCACCGCCGCCCGAGGTCGCCGGTGCGGTACCACCGGAGGCCCGCGCGGTCGTGGACGAACCGGCGGGCGGTCTCGTCGGGGCGGCCGAGGTACGCCTGGGCGAGGCTCGCGCCCGCGATCCCGATCTCGCCCACGACCCAGTCCGGACGCGGGTCGCACCCGGCGTCGAGGATCTCGACCCGCTGTCCCCGGAGGGCCCGACCGTACGGGATGCTGGTCCAGCGCGGGTCCACCGCGTCGATCTCGAACGCGATCGACCAGATGCCGGCCTCGGTCGCGCCGCCGAGGCTCACGATCCGCACCGGCTGGTCCGCGAGGGCCCGCCAGGCCCCCGGCAGCTCGACCGGGATCCAGTCCCCGCTCCACCAGACCTGGGCGAGCGACGGCGGGAGCCGGCGTCCGAGGCCCGCGAGGTGGTCGGCGTACATCTGGCCGAGCGCCGGGACGCTGTTCCACAGGGTGACCCCGTGCGCGCGCGCCACCCGGTCCCACTCGTCCGGGTCGCGGGACCGGTCGGCGCGCGGGTACACGAGCGCCCCGCCGCGGCCGAGGACCCCGAACACGTCGTACACCGACAGGTCGAACCCGAGCGCCGACAGCGCCAGCACCCGCGTCTCCGGGCCGACCCCGAACCGGTCGTCCATCGCGTCGATCGTGTGGAGCGCGGCGCCGTGCGTCATCGCCACGCCCTTCGGCGTCCCGGTGCTGCCCGAGGTGAACAGGACGTACGCGAGCGCCTCGGACCGGACCGCCCGGAGCGGCGGGACCGTCGGCGGGCCGCTCGGCGCCGTCGCCCGGTCGTCCACCCGGACCCCGAGCACGGCGCAGTCGGTGCCGAACCCGTCCCGGGGCCCGTCGGCGACGGCGAACCGGGCCCCGACCACCCGCTGGATCTCCGCCAGGCGCGCGTCCGGCACCGACGGCGGGACCGGCACGTACCACCCGCCGGCGAGCGAGATCCCGAGCACCGCGGCGACCTGGTCCGGCGGCGCTCCGCACCCGACCAGCACCGGCTGCTCGACGTCGAGCCCGCTGGCCGCGAGCCCCTCGGCGACCCCGACCGCGGCGGCGAGCAGGGCGCCGTACGAGAGCGTCCGGCCGTCGTGGAACAGCGCGGGGCGGTCGGGGTCCTCGGCCGCTCGCGCGACGAACGCCGCGTGGAGGGCGCGGTCCGGCGCGATCGGCAGGTCGGTGACGCCCACCGCGGCGGGGCGAGCGGCCTCGGTCCACCCGTCCGGCGCGGCGAGGGACTCGACCAGCGCGACGTACGCGGCGAACATCGCGTCGACGAGGCCCGACGGGAACAGGTCCGCGACGAAGTCCCAGTTCGTGCGCAGCGCGCCGCCCTGCACGGCGATCTGGTGGTCGAGCCAGACCTGCGGCGTCTGGCTGATCCCGTACCCGAGCGTCCCGCCGACCAGCGACTCGAGGGCGTCGAGCGCGCTGTCGCCGTCGAGGGACAGGGTGCTGGTGAACACGACCGGCAGTCGCGCGGCGTCCGCGCCCTGGAGCTTCGCCACCTCCCGCAGGACCCGCACGCCGCTCACCCGCCGGTGGTCGAGGTCCGACCAAAGCTGCCCCTCGACCCGGCGCGTCAGGTCGACGAACGCCTCCCCCGACCCGACCTCGACCTCGAGCGGGACGAGGCTGGTGAAGTCCCCGGCGAGCTGGTCCACGTCCGGCACCAGCGGGAGCCGGTTGAACAGCGTGACGTTCAGGCAGAACCGCGGCGTCTTCGCGTACTGGGCCAGGACCTTGGCGTACGCGGCGGCGAGCACCACCGACGGCGTCAGGCGGCGCGCGGCGGCCTCGGCCTTGATCGCCCGCCAGGTCGCAGGATCGCCCAGGTGGTGCAGGCGCCGCCACGACCGCTGGTCGGCGCCCGCCGGGGGCCGGGCGAGCGGGAGGGCCGGTCCGCCCGGCAGGGTCGCGGCCCGCGCGGTCCAGTACCCGAG
>JBEBJW010001447.1:0-2204 GCA_040079715.1 Myxococcota bacterium
GGGAGGACGGGCGGCTCGACGTCGAGGTCGACCCGAACCACGGCGTGAACCTCGCGATCCGGACCCCCGAGGCGACGGTGACCGTGGTGGGGACCGGGTTCACCGTCGACCGGGCGGCGTTCGCGACCGAGGTGAACGTTCGGCACGGGATCGTCGACCTGGCGTGCGCCGACGGGTCGACCGCGCGGTTGACCGCCGGCGACCGCGGGACCTGCCTGCCGATCGACCCCGCCGCGCTGCTCAGGCGGGTGGTCGCGCTCGGGCCGGCCGGGGACCCGGACGCGCGGCGGCGGGCGATCGAGGCCGGGCTCGCGGCGGCCGACGCCGACGCCCCGATCCGGGTCGAGCTGTTGGCGCGGAAGGTCGAGCTGCTGGCGTCGATCGACCCGCCGGCGGCGGTGGCCGCGGCCGAGGCGTACCTCGCGCTCGACGCCGGATCCCGGCGCCGGGCGATGCTCGGGTTCGTCGCAGCCCACCGCTACGCGGCGGAGGGCTGCAGCGCGGTGGAGGCGATGCGGGCCGCGGTGGCCGACGACCCGGACAGCCCGCTCGCGGCGCCGCTGCGGGCGGCGTGGGAGCTGGCCGAGGGCGTCGCGGGGGCCGGGCAGCGCGACGGGATCGACGCAGCGTGCGCCGAGGTCCGGGACGCGGCGGATCGGATCCTGGCGGCGGCGCGGAGCCTCCGACGGCCGTCCACCTCCCTCCCCGCTCCGGCGGTGCCGCCGACGGCGCCGCGTCGCAGCCGGACCGCCGGCCCGACGATGACGCCCCAGGAGTTCGAGCGCCTGATGCAGGAGGCCCAGGCCACGCCGCCGACCGCGCCGAGCCGGGTCGACCCACGCCATGTCGTGGGGGGGCCCCACCCTGGCCACGCGCTCCCGCCGGATCCGGACACCGACGAGGAGGAGGAATCGGTGGACGACGAGGACACCGCGACGGTCGCGACGGAGCGGGTGGTGCTCGCGCCGCGGAACGCGCCGGACGACGTGGAGCTCGAGGACGACGACGACACCGCCGACGCGACCACCCTGATGCCGCGGACGCAGGCGCGCCCGCGCGACGACGTCGACCTCGAGGACGACGACGAGGACGACGGCGACATGGACTCGGAGGCGAACACGGTGCTGTTCGTGCGCCGGGCGCCGCCGCCCCGCAAGGATGGTCCGACCCGCGGCTGAACCGGCCGAGGCCAGTCGGCGGCGTTAGAGAGCACCCTCCTGGAGGTCTCGTGACCGTTCCGCCGAAGCCGCCGTGGCTCAAGGTCCGCATGCCGGGCTCGCCCCGGTACCACGAGCTGAAGGGGCGCGCGCGCACGCTCAAGCTCGCCACGGTGTGCGAGGAGGCGCGGTGCCCGAACATCGGCGAGTGCTGGGGCGGCGGCACGGCGACGTTCATGGTGATGGGCGACACGTGCACCCGCGGGTGCCGGTTCTGCGCGGTGAAGACGGCGAAGTACCCGGCGGCGCTCGATCCGGACGAGCCGGACAACCTGGCGACCGCGATCGCCGAGCTGAGCCTCGACTACGTGGTGATCACCTCGGTCGACCGCGACGACGTGGAGGACGGCGGCGCCGGGCACTTCGCGCGGTGCATCGCCGCGGTGCGCGCGGCCGCCCCCGCGACGAAGATCGAGGTGTTGATCCCGGACTTCCGCGGGAACGTCGGGCACCTGCTGAAGGTGGTCGAGGCGGGGCCGGACGTGATCGCGCAGAACCTCGAGACGGTGGAGCGGCTGACCTGGCCGGTCCGCGACCGGAAGGCGAGCTACCGGACCACGCTCGAGGTGCTGCGCAACATCAAGGCGATCGACCCGACGCGGCTGACGAAGAGCTCGTTGATGGTGGGCCTCGGCGAGACGCCGACCGAGATGCAGCGGGCGATGGAGGACCTGCGGGTGGTGGACGTGGACTTCCTGACGATCGGCCAGTACCTCCAGCCGACGAAGGACCACCTGCCAGTGACGGAGTTCGTGCCGCCGGACCAGTTCGCGGCGTACGAGCGGCTCGGGCTGGAGCTCGGGTTCGCGTACGTGGCGTCGGGTCCGCTGGTTCGGTCGTCGTACAAGGCGGGTGAGTTCTTCATCCACCGGTACCTGGAGCAGAACCGGCCGGCGACGTAGTCGGGACGCGGATCGTGGTCTGCAGGCGGCGCGTGGGTTCGGGGACCGACGGTGCCCCGGCCCAGTCGTCGAGCCGCCTGCAGAC
>JBEBJW010001448.1:0-2203 GCA_040079715.1 Myxococcota bacterium
GTGGCAGCGTTCGCGGCGGGACGGATCACGGTCGAGGGGGAGATCGACGCCGACGGCGCGGGCCGGTCCGGACCGGGAGGGCGCGCGGGCGGCGTGGTGTTCGTCGAGGCGCAGGAGGTCGTCGGGCGGGGAGCGATCCACGCCCGCGGCGACCCCGGCGCGACCGATCGGCCGGGCGGCGACGGGGGTACGCTGTGGCTCGACGCGCCGGCCGTCGACGTCGCACTCGACGTGTCGAGCGGCGTCGACGCGGTCAGCGGTCGGATCCTGCGGGTGCCGGACCGGCCGTGACGCGCCGGTCCGCCACCGACCGTCAGCGGGGCGACAGGGCGACCGGCACGCCGTTCAGCACCGCGGTGCCGCACAGCCCGTCGACCACGGCCTCGTCGGTCAGGTCGTTCGCCGACGCCCCCGGCCGCGCGCCGGCGACCGCCCGCTGGGTCCCGGGCCGATCGTGGCCCCACCCGTGCGGCAGCGACACCACCCCGGGCATCATCCGGTCGGTCAGCTCCACGTCGACCTCGATCGCCCCGACCCGCGACCGGACCTCGGCCCGGCCGCCGTCGGACAGCCCGTGGGCCGCCGCGTCGGCGGGGTGGACCAGCAGCGTGCACCGCGCGCCCTTCGCCACCCGCGGCGCGTTGTGGAGCCACGAGTTGTTGCCGTGGAGCTGGCGGCGCCCGATCAGCACCACCGGCGCCGGGGTCCCGGACAGCGCGGCGTCGAGGCGCTCGACATCGGCCACGTACAGCGCGGGGGCGAGGTCGATCGTCGCGCCGTCCGCCATCCGCTCGCGCAGGCACGGGCGGAGGGCGCCGAGGTCGATCCCGTGCGGCTCGCGCCGGAGCCGCCGGATCGACAGCCGGTGGCGACCGAACCGGAGCCCGAGGTCGACGATCCCGACCGGCCCGAGCGCCCGGAGCGCGCGGTGCTCGAGCCGCTGCCGGAGCGTGATCCCGCGGCGTCGTCGGATCCGATCGAGCAGGCCGAGCGCTACCTCCCAGTCCTGGCGCAGGTCTCCGTCCGGGGCGACCACCGGATCGGCGAACCGGGCGGTGTTCCGGACCGCGAGGGCGTGGAACACCACGTCGTAGTGCGGGCGGGCGAGCGGGCCGACCGGCGGCAGCACGTAGTGGGCGTGGCGGCTGGTCTCGGTCACGTACCAGTCGACCGCCACGCACAGGTCGAGCCCGGCGAGCGCCCGATCGAGCTGGACCCCGTTCGGCGTCGACAGCACCGGGTTGCCGGCCCACACGATCAGCGCCCGGAGCTGGCCGTCGCCCGGGGTGAGGATCTCCTCCGCCAGGCCCGCGACCGGCAGCTCCCCGGCGAACTCCGGGCGATGGCCGACCCGGCTGGTCCACCGGGCGAACCCGCCGGGACCGATCCCGCGGCCGATCGGCGGTCGGATCGGGTCGAACGCGGGCTCGGTGAACATCGCGCCGCCGACCCGGTCGAGGTGGCGGGTGATCGTGTTGACCGCGTTGACCAGCCACGACACGAGCCCGCCGAACGCGACGGTCGACCCGCCGAACCGGGCGTACACCACCGCCCGCTCGGTGTCGGCGAGGGCGAGGGCCAGGCGTCGGGTCGCGTCGGCCGGGATCCCGGTGAACGGCGCGACCCGCTCCGGGGTGAACCGGGCCGCGCAGGCCCGGAGCGCGTCGAGGCCGACGATCCGGTCGGCGAGGGGCCCGAGCTCGACCGGGCGCTCGGACAGGATCACCTGGACCACCGCCAGCAGCCACGCCGCGTCGGTGCCCGGGCGGACGAACCAGTGCTCGTCGGCGCGCTCCGCGGTCTCGGTCTTGCGGGGGTCGATCACCACCAGCTTCCCGCCGCGGGCCCGGAGGGCGTCGAGCCGCCGTCGCATCCCGGGTGCCGACATCAGGCTGCCGTTCGACACCAGCGGGTTCGCCCCGATCACCACCATCAGGTCGGCGTGGTCCACGTCGGGGATCGGCAGCAGGAGCTGGTGACCGAACATCTTCGACGCGGCGAGCTGGTGCGGGAGCTGATCGACCGAGGTGGCGGAGTATCGGCTGCGGGTCCCGAGCGTCCGCCACAGCATCGGTCCGAACGTCATCATCCCGAGGTTGTGCACGTTCGGGTTGCCGAGGTACAGCCCGACCGCGTCGCGTCCGTGGGCGGTCTGGATCGCGTGGATCCGGTCGGCGATCGCGTCGAGCGCCTCGTCCCACCC
>JBEBJW010001449.1:0-2202 GCA_040079715.1 Myxococcota bacterium
GGCGAGGGCAGGGGCGAGGGCAGGGGGAGCCTTCGGCTCAGGGCACCACGGTGCAGGTCACCGCGCCGTCCTCGCCGCCGTCGAGCAGCGGGGCGGTGTACCGGGCGTACCGACCGCCGACCTCGACCGCGTCCCGCGCCGCCGGACAGGTGAACGTCAGCAGGGTCGGGGTGGTGGTGACGGTGGCGTTCGCCAGCGCCTCGCGGGTCGTGCAGGCGGTCCCGGTGTCGAGCGCCCAGCTCGACTCGCACAGGCGGACCACCTGCGGCGCGTCGGGGTCCGCCGCCGCGCACGACACGGTGACCGAGGCCCCCGGGGCGCACGCGACGGCGTCGGTGATCTCGGTGAACCCGCAGTTCCGGTTCTCGCCGAGCTGGCCGCGGGCGCACGGCCCGGTCACGAAGCTCCCGTCGCCCTCGACGCCGACCGGCATCGTGGCGACGTTGTCGGCGTCCGACCCGGGGAGCTCGTCACAGGCGATCCTGTCCTCCGGCAGCCCGTTCTCGCCGATGAAGTCGGTCGGCTCGAACGTGAGATCGCCGTTCCCGTCGAGGATCGGCTCGCCCTCGCACACGAACCCGTCCGGGTTGAACGTGAACGTGAGGTCGATCGGGTCCGACACGTCGGTCTCGATGTCGGTGATGTCGACCCATTGGCAATCGATGCCAGCGATGTAGTCGTCGCCCCACCCGGCGGCGACGCCCTGGAAGAAGCAGCCGTACGGGTGGGTCAGCGGCGTGTCTTCGTTGTTGAAGTACCGCTTCGTGCTCTCGAGGCAGAACGCGCGCTTGCCGCCGAGCGCCTCCCCGTAGTCGAAGGTGCCGTAGTGGTTGAAGTGGTAGTGGCCGTGGCACTCGGAGAACGACACCAGGTTGTGCTCGATGATCGGGCTCGCCGGGTCCTCGACGTCGCCGAGGAACAGGTCGTCCGCGCCGAGGTTCTGCATCGAGGCGGTGAACCGCAGGACCCGCCGCCAGCCGGACCCGCCGACGCACTGCTCCTCGAGCGCGCACGAGTCCTCGGGGACGTAGATGTAGTCGACGCGGTTGTCGAGCAGGCCCTCGGCGATCGGCGCCGCCTGGGCCCCGCCGGGCGTCTGGACCCCGACCCGGTACGCGTCGGCGGTGGCGGCGTTCCACCGCAGGCGCTCGAAGTCCATCGTGGTCTCGACCGCGCCGATCTCGTCGACCAGGGCGTCGATGCAGTCGGCCTCGGCCGGGACCTCGGTCAGGTGACACAGCGCGTCGTCGGCGGTGCAGTCCTGATCGTAGAAGTTCAGCACGTTCTCCTCGTCGACCGAGTGGTCGGGGAACGCGTCCTCGTCGACGCACGAGTACCCGGTGCGGTCGAACAGCAGGTCCGGATCGACCGGGAGCACGAACGGCTCGCGCCACACCTTGCCGATCTTCTTGAGCTTCTTCTCGGCGAGCTCGGGCTGCTCGGGGCCGGTGACCAGCACGCTGTGGAACGTGTAGTCCACCACCACCAGATCGTGGCCGTCGATCGTGGTCCGGTACGGCGCGCCGAGCTCGATCTCCCACGTCTCGCGCGGGGGCGGCGGGAGCTGCATCTTGTTGTTGTAGAAGAAGTTCCGGTACACGAGGCGGTACTCGGTCGCCTCGAGCTGCTGCTCGGCCCGCGCCCGCCAGAACGCCTCGTCCCGGGCGAGGACCTCGTCGGCGGCGTCGTCACGGTACGCGGTCGGGATCTCGTCGAGCAACACGCCGACGGTGCTGGACATCGAGACGTCCACCAAGGCGCCGGGATCGACGCACGGGGACAAGAGGGACCATAGCCAAGCCAGCAACTGGGGAAGCATCGGACCTCCGGAGAGGTCCCGATCGTACGTGACGGTCCGGCCAGTCGGGGGTGAAACCGAAGGTGTAACCATGAATCGCATGTTCAAACCGAAACAATTCGGATTGTGGCAGTTCGACGACAACGGTCGTCACCGTTGCCATTCGCGCCGGCGGTCAGGTGCCCTCGGCCTCGCGCAGCGCCGGCGACAGGTGGGACACGTCGCCGAGCGCGATCAGCGTGGGCCGCGCGCTCGCCGATCGTGAACCGGGTGACCGCCGCGACCGGCTGGCCGATCCGATCGCGGAACCGTCGGACGTCGAGCTGCGCCCGCGCCTCGTCGTGGCGCAGGCCCTCCCACGCCCCGTACCCGAGCTCGCGCAGGGCCGGCTCGATCGTCGGCGC
>JBEBJW010001450.1:0-2197 GCA_040079715.1 Myxococcota bacterium
AACCTGTACGCCGAGTGCGTACAGGTTGTCGCTCTCGACCAGCATCGTCCGGAGCAGATCCCGGAGCGGCGCCGACCGCAGCGCACCGATCGCGGCGGCGTCGGGGGCCGACCGGACCACCGCCGCTCCGCTCACCGGCACGCCCGCGGCGGCGAGCCCGTCCCGCAGCACCTCCCCGAGGCACAGCGGCGGATCGACGACCGGCGATCCCGGCGCGCCGCGGGCCGCGCACCCGACCCCCGGTCGCGCGAGGTTGTGGGCGACGTTCGCCGCAGCGTACGGGGGCGAGTACGGGAACGCGAGGTCGTCCCACATCCAGCCGGGCCCGTGCGGAGGCCCGTCGAACCGGGACGCGTCGACCACGACGTCGCCGTCGACGGCGCTCACCCCGAGCCCGCGCAGCAGCGCCGCCACGTCCGCCGCGACGATCCCGACCTCCGGGTCGCCGAGGGATGGGTCTCCCCCTCCGATCACCACGAGGTCGCCGTGGAGCACGTCGCCCTCGGTGTACCCGGTGGCGGCGATCCCCGTCTCGAACCGGAAGTCGAGCGACAGCGTCTCCGCCGCGGCCGCCGCGGTCACCCACTTGGTGATGCTCGCGGGGATCAGCCTGCGGTCGGGGTCGACCGCCACCCGCACCTCGCCGGCCCCGTCCACCACCTCGAGCCCGATCGACGCCCCGACCAGCGCGTCGTCGGCCTCGAGCGCCCGGTCCACCGCCTTCGACAGCGGCATCGCCGCCGCGACACCCGCGATCAGAACCGTGATCATCGCGTCAGGTCCTCCCCCACCGTTCGAACCACCGGTCGAGCGACAGCTTCCGCAGGGTGTTGTCGGAGCTCATGTACCGCACGGTCCCGAAGATCGGGCGCTCGGGGCCCCACGCCCGGTCGAACCGGCCGAACGTCCAGGCGATCCCCGAGTACGAGTTCGGGTCGCGCCCGTCGATCGCGAACCGGTTGTTCAGCTCGATCAGCGTGTCCCACGCGGCCTCGGGCGACGCGCCCCACTCGAGGATCCGCTTGCCCCACACCATCCGCAGGTAGTTGTGGATCCGCCCCTCGGCGACGAGCTGGCGCTGGGCCGCGTTCCACACCGGGTCGCCGGTCTCGGCCGCGACCAGCCGGTCGAGCGGGTACTGCACCGGGCGCGGATCGTCGCGGTGCCGGTCGAGGGTCTGCAGGGCCCACGGCGGGAGGGTGTCGAACCGGTCGTACCGCGGCTCGAACCGACAGAACGTGTACCCGAGCTCCCGCCAGGTCACGATCTGGTCCAGGTACCCCTCCGCGGCCGGCGACACGCCCCACCAGCCGGTCCGCGACCCGGTCGGCTTGCCCAGCCGATCGGCGGTCCACTCCTCGCGGTCGAGCACGCGCCGGACGACCTCGTGGGCCGACAGGTGGCCGAAGTGGAGGTACGGCGAGAGCCCGCTCTCGACCTCGGCGTCGGGATCGTTCCGGTCCGGGTACCGCGCGAGGCCGCGGTCGAGCCACCGGTCCAGCTGCTGCTCGGCGGCGCGGCTCCCGCCGGGGATCGGCACCGGACCTGGGCCGTCGGCGGGGACCACGTCGAGGCGGGTCGGCCACCGGTCGAGGATCCCGGCGGGGAGCGTCGCCTTCCCGAGGTCGTACCCGGCGAGCGGATCAGCGGCGGGACGCTCGTCGAGGTAGGCCGGCAGCGCGCGGTGGAGGTGGCGGCGGAGCGCGTGGGCGGTCGGGAACGCGCGCCCGGCGGCGGCCAGCGGCAGCACCCCGTTCCCGTCGACCTCCTCCAGCAGGACCGGGGATCTCCGTCCCGCCGCCGCGACCATCGCCGGCAAGAAGAAGCACGGGAAGGTGTCGGTCACCACGAGGCACGCGCGGGCCGACAGCGCGGCGAGCAGCCCCTGGCCGTCACCGGGGCGGGGCTCGACGTACGGGAGGTAGGTCACGCCGACCTTCGCGAACGCGGCCGCCTGATCCGCCATCCCGGTGGTCACGAACCGATGGATCCGCGGGCTCGCCCACCGGTGCCCGATCCGGAGCGGCTCCAGCACCAGGAGCGGCTTGCCGAGCGCCCGGCACGCGGTCAGCGCCCGGTCGAGCGCCCACGACCAGCGGGTCCGGCGGGCGGCGATCATCCAGTACAGCACGTAGTCGCCGTCCGGGTTCACCGGGCGATCCCCCGCGACCCCCACCCGCTCGTCGATCATCGGATC
>JBEBJW010001451.1:0-2194 GCA_040079715.1 Myxococcota bacterium
GGACGCGGGGTGGTGGGAGGCGCGGCTGACCGAGCGCCTCGCCGACGCCGGGATCGAGTTCGTGGACCTGGTGTTCACCCCGAGCCCGTCGTGGGGGGGCCGAGGGACCCCGGAGATCCTCGATCTGCGGTTCGAGGACAAGTTCGTCTGAGCCTTCACGTCAGCTCGAACTTCTCCATCCGATACCGCAGGGCGTACCGGCTGATCCCGAGCAGCCGGGCGGCGGCGCTCTGGTTCCCGCCGGTGCGGGACAGGGCCTGCTGGAGCAACCCGCGCTCGACCGCCTCGAGGTCCACCCCCTGCTCCGGGAGCACGAACGGGCACCCGTCCGGGGCCGCACCCGCGCCCGCGAACCGGATCTCCGACGGCAGGTGCTCCGGCCGGACGATCTCCTCCGGGCACAGCAGCGCCACCCGCTCGAGCACGTTCCGCAGCTCGCGGACGTTGCCCGGCCACCGGTACCGCTGGAGCATCGTCATCGCCTCGCCGTCGACCCCGGTCAGCGGCGGGAGGGTCGACATCCGGACCGACGGCGCGTCGCGATCCGGGTTCCGGCCGAACGACCGGGCGAACCGATCCAGGAACACCTCGACCAGCAGCGGGACGTCGGTCGGGCGCTCCCGGAGCGGCGGGACCCGGATCGGCACCACGTCGAGGCGGTAGTACAGGTCCTCGCGGAACCGCCCGGTCTCGACCTGCTCGCGGAGGTTCCGGTTTGTGGCGGCCAGGATCGCGGCGTTCATCGGGAACCGCGTCACCCCGCCGACCCGCTTGAACGTGCGATCCTCGAGCGCCCGGAGCAGCTTCGACTGGGTGCCGATCGGGAGCTCGCCGATCTCGTCGAGGAACACCACCCCGCGCTCGGCGATCTCGAACAGCCCGCGCTTGGTCTGCTTCGCGTCGGTGAACGAGCCGCGCTCGTGGCCGAACAGCTCGCTCTCGATCAGGGTCTCGGTCAGCGCCCCGCAGTCGACCGCGACGAACGGCGCGTCCCGCCGGGGGCCCCGGGCGTGGATCGCGCGGGCGAGGACGTCCTTGCCGGTGCCGCTCTCGCCGAGCAGGAGCACCGTCGGCGGATCGACCGCCTCGAGCCGGGCCAGGATCTCGAACACCGGCTTGAGGACCGGCGCGGCGCCGACGAACTCGCCGTACCCGGACCGCTCGCGCCGCCGGAGGTAGTGGACCTCCTGCTTCAGCCGATCCTCGGCCAGGGCCCGGTCGATCGCGAGGCTGACCTCGCGCACGTCGAACGGCTTGGACAGGTACGCCGCCGCGCCGAGCCGGGTGGCCTCGATCGCCGACTCCACGCCCCCGTGGGCGGTCAGGACGATCACCGGGAGCTGGTGGCCGCCGGCGCGGAGCTCGCGCAGCGCGGTCAGGCCATCCTTGACCGGCATCTTCAGGTCGAGCAGCAGGACCGACGGGGCGTGCTTGTTGACCGCGTCGACGCACTCCTGGCCGTTCTCCGCGGTCAGGACGGCGTACCCCTCCTGCTCGAGGTGGGTCGACACCGACCACCGGATCAGCTCCTCGTCGTCGCAGACCAGCACCGTGTTCTTGGTCGTCAGGGTTCCCCCACGCGTCCGGTCGGACGGCGCATCGCGCATGTACCCTATCGAACTGCTGGAGTATGGTAGCGGACATGGTGCGCGCAATCGGTGTGGTGTGGTTCGCTGCAGGGGCTGGAGGGGTCGGCTGCGCGGGGGACGCCGAGGAGGCGGAGCCCGAGCCCGTCGAGACCTATGCCTGCGTCCACGTGGCGGACGGCGATCTGGTGGACGTGTCGCACGATCGGGCCGCGTCGGAGTCGATCGCCGTGGGGCGCGAGCCGTACCGGATGATCCTCGTCCCGGACGAGGCGGGCTACGTGGCGTTCTCGACCGCGGGCCCGGCGGACCTCGTGCTCCAGCTCGACTTCGCAGCCGCGGTGAAGGCGGTGTGGAACGGCGACGAGCGGGTCGCGCTCGAGCCGGGCGAGCCGAACCCGAACTGCGATTCGGACATCGTCGAGGTCGACTACCTGTCGGTGCCCGCCGGCGACCACGCGCTCGAGGTCGGACCGGCGTTCCAGGCGACGGTGTGGGCGATGCTGTCGGAGCCGTAGGCGAACGAACGCGGCCGGTGCTGCCGCAGGACTCGGGCGGGCGGCGGGACTGGCGCAGCGAACGCGGCTGGTGCTGCCGCAGGACTCGGG
>JBEBJW010001452.1:0-2194 GCA_040079715.1 Myxococcota bacterium
GCCAGCGCGACCGCGACCCGTCCGGCCCCGACCCGGCCCCCGATGTTCACCGGACCAGCGACATGGCGACGTTCGCCACGTGGTCCGGGGTGAACCCGAACTTCTCGGCCAGGACCTTCGCCGGGGCGGACGCGCCGTACCGGTCGATCCCGACGATCGCGCCGTGCTCGCCGACCCACCGCTCCCACCCGAGGGTGACCGCGGCCTCGACCGCGACGCGGGGCACGCGCTGCGGCAGGACCGTCGCGCGATACCCGGCGTCCTGCTGCCAGAACCGCTCGCGGCACGGCATGCTGACCACCCGGGCGCGGACCCCGGCCGCCGACAGGGTGTCGCGCGCGGCCACGCACAGCGGCAGCTCGGACCCGGTGCCGATCAGCACCACCTGCGGGTCGTCCACGTCGTGCAGGACGTACCCGCCGCGGTGCACGCCCTCGGCCGCGCCGGCCTTGGTGCGGTCGATCGTCGGCAGGTCCTGGCGGGTGAGGATGATCGCCGACGGCCCGGACGCGTTGAGCAGCGTCGCCTTCCACGCCTCTGCGGTCTCGGTCGCGTCGCCCGGTCGCCAGACCTCGAGCCCGTGGATCGCGCGCAGCGCGAGCAGGGTGTCGATCGGCTGGTGCGTCGGGCCGTCTTCGCCGAGCAGGATCGAGTCGTGGCTGTACAGGAAGATGACCGGCACGCCCATCAGGGCCGCGAGGCGCACCGCCGGCCGCTGGTAGTCGTGGAACACGAGGAACGTGGCGTTGAACACGCGCAGGCCGCCGTGGAGCGCGATCCCGTTGCACATCGCGCCCATCGCGTGCTCGCGGACGCCGAAGTGGATGTCGCCGGTGCCGGCGAACCGCTCGCGGGTCACCGACGGGCGCCCGATCGCGAGGCCGTTCGACTCGTGCAGGTCCGCCGAGCCGCCGATCACGAACGGGGCGCGGGCGATCAGCGCCTTGACGCACGCCGCGTTCGCCTTGCGGGTCGCGAGGGGCTTGCTCGGGTCGAACCGCGGCCAGACGGTGGTCTGGACGATCTCGGCCCAGTCCGGCCGCTGCCACGACTTGAACTCGGCCGCGCGCGGGTGCGACGCCAGGCGCTGCTCCCACGCCTCCCGCCGGGGGCGGACCGCGGCGCCGCGGAACGTGGCGGCCACGTCGTCCGGGACCACGAACGTCGCGTCCGGGTCCATCCCGAGGCGCTCCTTGGTCTTGCGGACCTCCTCCGGGCCGAGCGGGGCGCCGTGCGTCTTCTCGGTCCCCTCGATCGAGCTGCCCTGGCCGATCACCGTCCGACACGCGATCAGCGACGGCTGCTCGCCGTTCTGGCGGGCGTTCTCGATCGCGATCCCGACGGCGACCGGGTCGTGCCCGTCGACCTTCTGGACGTGCCAGCCCTGGGCGGCGAGGCGGGCGCACACGTCCTCGGTGAACGCGAGCGCGGTGTCGCCGTCGATGCTGATGTGGTTGTCGTCGTACAGGACGACCAGGCGGCCGAGGCCGAAGTGGCCCGCGATCGACGCGGCCTCGGCGGTGATGCCCTCCATCAGGTCGCCGTCGCTGCAGATCGCGTAGGTGAAGTGGTCGCACAGGTCGGCGCCGAACGTCTCGCGGAGGTACCGCTCGGCGAACGCCATCCCGACCGCGTTGGTGAACCCCTGGCCGAGCGGGCCGGTGGTGGTCTCGACCCCGACGGTGTGGCCGTACTCCGGGTGGCCGGGGGTCTTGCTCTCCCACTGGCGGAACCGCTTGAGCTCGGCGATCGGCAGGTCGTACCCGCACAGGTGGAGCATCGCGTACAGCAGCATCGAGCCGTGGCCGGCGGACAGGACGAACCGGTCGCGGTCCGGCCAGTTCGGCGCGTCCGGATCGAACCGCAGGAACTGGGTCCACAGGACCGTCGCCACGTCGGCCATGCCCATCGGCATCCCGGGGTGACCGCTGTTGGCCGCCTGGACCCCGTCCATGGCGAGGCCCTTGATCGTGTTCACGCACCGACGGTGCAGGACGGCATCCACGAGACCTCCAGGGAGGGCACCCGTATGCGGAAACGGGGGCGGAGGCAACGGGATCGGGCCCGCATCGGCGCTGTCGGCGGCGGGCGGAGCGCGGTGCGGGCCGGGCGCCCCGCAGCGCGCACAGTCGGTGAAGCTCGGCGCCCAGCCGGCCACCGCGAGCGCCCGCAGCAGAAAGGCGTCGAGCACCAG
>JBEBJW010001453.1:0-2193 GCA_040079715.1 Myxococcota bacterium
ACTGGCTCGGAGGCGGTCCGCGGCGGCGGGAGCGGACCGATCCACTGGCTCGGAGGCGGTCCGCGGCGGCGGGAGCGGACCGATCCACTGGCTCGGAGGTGGTCCGCGGCGGGAGCGGACCGATCCACTGGCTCGGAGGCGGTCCGCGGCGGCGGGAGCGGGCGACCCCACACCGTCTCGCCCGGGGTCGCGCCGGCCGCCGTCACCTCCGCGGTGCCCCCCGCGGTCGCGGTCGCGGCGGTGATCGCCAGGCGCCGCGGTCCGAACACCGCGTCGTCGCAGTCGGCCGGCGCGCCCGGCGCCCACGGCTCCCCGTCGGCGACGCACACCCCGTCGAGGTCCAGATCGAGGCCCTGCGCGCACCGGCCGTCGCCGTCCGCGTCGACGAACGACGGGCAGACCGCGCCCGCGGCGGTGACGTCGTCGAACAGCGCCGTCCCCGGCGGGATCGTCATCGCGCCCGGACCGAAGCACACGAGGTCGACCGTCGCCGTCTGTCCGCACAGCGCCGACACGTCGGTCGTCACCGGGCCCGCGTCGTACGACGCCCCGAACACCCAGTCCACCGCGCCGGCGGCGTCGGTGCCCGAGAACCACGGCGAGACCTCGATCGGGCCAGCGCCCGCGCTGGGGCGATGGTCGCTCAGGCCAACGAGCCGCTCATCCTGTTCCTGAACCGCGAGGGGCGCAGGGTCGCCGCCCACTACGGCCCGATCGACGGCGAGCACCTGGCAACCTGTCTCGGCCTCACCCTCGAGCCCACCATCGACAAGGCGTTGCAGTACGTATGCGAGCAGGTCGGTCTTGCCGATGGTGCGGAGCACGCCGGCCATCAGGATGTCGGCCATCGTGAACCCGGAGCCACGAGGGGTTCAAGAAGAAGCTCTGACCCCGGAGACGTGTTCACCGGTGAGGTCCTGGAGGCCGTCGCGCTCAGCCGTGACGGTCGGTGACGTCAGGGACTCAGCCGCAACCGCTGTAGGTGTAGACCGTGCTGAGCACCTGCTGGTAGGTCGTACCGTCCGCGTACTCGACCTCGAGATCCTGTCGCAGCTCGATCACCCGGTCCTGAGCGTCGGTGGTCCAGGTGAGCACCGAGGTCGAGGTGAGCGCGCTGTCCGAGTACACCTCGGTGGTGGTGCGGGAGTGGCCGAACCGGTCGCGGTCGGACCCGACCCATCGGTACGCGACGCCCTGGTCGTCGTCGTACTGGTAGTCCACCACCCAGCCGTCCGGATCGGCCGTCTCCGCGGTGTCGTACGTCACCCCTGGGGCCTCGCCGTGGGAGCCCCCGATCCAGCATCCGGTGGCTGCGGTCCAGCTGTAGGTCGCCACGTCCTCGAACGCGCCGTCTCCGTCCGCGTCCCAGCGGAACTCGACCGCGAGACCATCCGCGTCGAAGTCCCTCTCGGTCACCTGGTCGACCGCGCCGTCGTCCTCGCGGTCGAGCTCGAACCGAGATTACCGCCGGTCGTCGCCGGTGTAGGCGAAAGTGGTGTGGCTCGTGCCGGTCGGGGCTTCGTAGGTCTGCTCGACGGTGCGACTGGCTCTCGCCGCACGAGCTGCCGCCCGGGCCGCCGATCACCCTGGTCCACCTGCTGACCCACACCGCCGGCCTCGACGACACGCTCGTCGGCTGCGGGGTGGCGGACGGGGAGGCGCCGGTGTCGCTCGCCGCGCACCTCGCCGCGCACCGGCCGTCGCGGTTCGCCGCGCCCGGCGGCGTGTTCTCGGGCCCTGCCGCGGTCGTGGTCGAACTTCGAGCGGGTGGCCGGGCTGATCGGGCGGGAGGTGACCGTGACCCCGACCGACGCCGGGCTCGCGGTGAACGGGGCGGTGTGGACCCGGATCGGGCCGGTGGCGTTCGCGGCGCCGGACGGGCCCGGTCGGATCGCGTTCGTCGACCACCCGACCCTCGGGTGGACGATGGCGACCGGGGCGCGGACCTACCGGCGGATCCCGTGGGTCGCGTCCGCCGCGGTCCAGCTCCCGGCGCTCGCGGCGTCGACGGTCGCGCTGGTCGTCGCGGTCGCGGTCGGACCGGTGGTGGCCGCGGTCCGGCGGCGGGTCGGGGGCCCGCTCGCGGTCGCGTGGGGCGCGTCGGCGGCGGCGCTCGTGCCGATCGTGCCGACGGGGCCGGGCGAGCAGCTCGACAACATCACGCATTTGAAGCTCGATAGTGACGTGCCGGAG
>JBEBJW010001454.1:0-2192 GCA_040079715.1 Myxococcota bacterium
CCGGCCACCCGACGAACCACTCGGTCCGGTGGACCCACCCGACGCCGGCCTCGGCGAACCCGGAGCCGCCCCCCGCCGACGCGCCCGCAAGGCCGGCGAACAGCCAGGTGGTGACGTCGACCTGGCCGTCGCCGGGCTTCGGGAACTGGTCGACGTACAGCGGGAAGTCGGCCCCGATCCCGCCGTTGGTGTACATCGGGACCTTCAGCTCGACCGCGGCCGCGATCGGGGCGGTCGGGTGGAGCGCGACCTGCGCCGCGAGCGCGAGATCCCCGAACCGGGCGGTGGTGGCGCGGATCGGCACCACCCCGAGGGCGTCGGTCAGCTCGGCCCGGTGGACCCCGACGACCACCGGCGCCGACACGGTGAGCTGGCCCCGCCATTTCGGCAACACGCCGAGCTCGGCGTACACCCCGTACCGCTGGCCGAAGAACGAGGCGGCGTCCGGGTCCTCCTCGCCGGCAAACGGAGACACGTACCGGAGGGAGCTGTACAGATCCGCCCCGGCCTTCGCGTACACCGCGCCGAGGTCCTTGGTCCACGCGCCCGCGTGGGCGGCGATCGCGAGCCAGGCGATCACCCGACGACCTCGACGGTGATCCGCATGCTGCCGTCGTACCCGGCGTACCGATCGGTGCCGTCGGGATCCTCGACCGACCGGGCCCCGGAGGCGGTGGTGCACCGGGCCTGGATCGTGTGGGCGCCCGACACGGCGGTCCAGTCGAACGACCACAGGGCCCACACGTCGGGCACGCCCGGGGCGTAGTCGAGCGTGGCGGGGACCCACGGCCCGTCGTCGACCGCCACGTCGATCGCGGTCACCGGGTCCGATCCGGCGTACGCCGTGCCGAGGAACCGCACCCGGTCGCCGCGCTCGACCGACGTCGCGTCGAGCGGCGCCGCGATCATCGTGTTCGGCAGGTACGGCGCGTCCTCGCTCCACCCGTACTGGGTCCAGAACGAGGCGTGCGGCGTGTCGACGAACGCGATCTCGGTCACCCACTTCAGGTTCTTCATCCCGTATCGGCCGGGGACCAGCAGCCGCGCGGGCGCGCCGTGCTCGGGCGGCAACGGCTGGCCGTTCATCCGCCACACGAGCCACACCGGGCCGTCCGCGAGGTCCGCGATCGGGATCCCGGCGGTGTAGTCGTCCGCCCCGACGAGCCGCAGCCCGACCGCGGACGGCGGGATCGCGATCCCGAGCGCGTCGAGGACGTCGGTCAGCGGCAGACCGGTCCACACCGCGTTCGACACGTGCTGGATCCGCGGCGTCGACCCGATGCACTCGAGCGTGTGCTCCTTGTCGATCCCGCCGAGCGCCTCGAGGTCCGCCCGCGACAGCGACCCGAGCGCGATCGACTCGTGGGCGATCGTCACCCGGTGCGTCTCCACGTCGACCGACGGCATCCCGCAGCACGCGTACACGTAGAACTCGGCGTTCGGGGTGATCGGCGTGAGCCCCACGCCGTCCCCGGCGGTGCCGTCGAACACCACCAGCTTGTCGCACCCCGCGCCGACCCGCGCCACCGCGGCCGCGCCGGCCATCTTCAGCAGATTCCGCCGATCCACGGACCCTCCCCCGACCCCGAGCGGGCGTCGACGTCCGATACGCTGTACCGCGCGGGCGGGCTCAGCGGGTACACTGGTCCGTCGGAGGGACGATGCGGTTCGTGGTGATCCTCGCGGCAGCGCCGATCCTGGTGACCTGCTCGGCAGCGGCGCGGAGCGAAGCAGCGTGCAACCGGATCTTCACCACGATCTGCTCGCACCAGTTCGAGTGCGGACTGACCGACGACGTGCTCGGGTGCGAGGCGGATCTCCGGGCCGAGTGGTACTGCGACCCGGCGGCGGACCTCGCGCTGCTGAAGGCGTGCCGGACGTTCGCCCGGGACGCGGCGTGCGAGGTCCCGATCCCCACCGAGTGCTACGACGTGCTGTGCGACGAGTACACCGGCTGCATCGAGACCGCGGACGGGTGCGAGGAGTTCGAGACCGGCTTGGTCTGCCCGGAGGGGTGATCCCCCGAGGCGACCCGGATCCGCGCGACCGGTCTGGGTGCCGGTGGGGCCCGAGCCCACCGGCGAGCGCGGACCGGCTAGGAGCGCTCGGGAATGCTCCCTTCAGGGAGCGTTCACGCGCTCCTGACGCGAGTCTTCGGGCCGCCGTCCCGGCTCGCTGGGACGACTCGGAGC
>JBEBJW010001455.1:0-2191 GCA_040079715.1 Myxococcota bacterium
ACCGGACCGGCGTTGACCGGGACCTCCGGCTCGACCCGGACCAACCCGAGGGCCTCGAGCGCGCCGAGCGCCGTCGGCGCCAGCCCCGGAGCGGCGACCCCGGTGGCCGCAGGGCTCGTCACCGGCTCGGCGGCCTGCACCACCCCCACCATCCACCAGACCATCGCGCCCTCCGACCGGGCGGAGGGTACTCCCACCGGGCCGTTCGGCGCCACTCCCGTCGGTCGATCGTCCCGCGAATCGGAGCTCTCTCTCGGTTTCGCCCCGACGGAGTCCGGGCGGAGACGACTGTCACAGGCGCAGGTCCGCGCCCGCTCGTCGGGCCAACCGCTCGCGCCACTCGGGGCGCGGGTTGTCGGGAAACAACCACCGGTCCAGGAATGCCAACAGCGCTGCGGCCTCGGCCGGGGTCATCGAGTCGACCTGGTCGACCCGGGCGCGGGCCCAGCTCAACCCGTCGGTGACTCGGATCTCGGGCACCCGCCGGCGGATCTGCTCGACCAACACCGGATCGTACCGGTACAGGTGCCAGTCGCGCAGCGGGGACCGCGACGCCCGGGGCTTCAGCCGGGTCACCTCCTCGAACGCGGGGTCCGGCGCGACCCGGGACAAGGTCACGCCCCGCCGGTCGAGGTACCGGGACGACGCGTACTTCTCGTGCCCGGGGCGCCGGTTCCGGGTGTCGCCCCGGTAGCCGGACCGGGCGACCCGTCGATCGGTCAGCCCCAGCAGGTCGATCAGCGGTTGCCGGCTGTAGAACCCGACCATCCCGATCCCGTTCGCGGCCAGCACCACGTCCACGTCGCGATCGGTGAACCACGCGCGCAGCTCGCGGCCGATGTCGAACGAGTGGTGCTCGATCCGGAGCGGCGACAAGCGGGTGATCGGGTACACGGTGCCTTCGTCGCACAGCAGCCACCGCTCCTCACGCGGCGCGAGCATCGGGACGCCTCCGACCGTGGCCGCCAGCAGCCCCGCCGCGACGGTCCGCCGCCAGCCGCCGGCGAGCGCCGCCACCGCCCGATCCGCGGCGACCACGACCACTGGCAGCGCCACCAGCAGGAACCGACCGAGCATGAAGTCGCCACCGATCTTCGCGACGTACAGGTGCCACAGGATCAGCCCCGGCACGGCGTACCGGGCGAATCGTCCACCGCTCCGGAGCCCCCACACCGCCAGCGGAATCAGCACCACGCCGTGGGATCCGACCCAGAACACCCACGCGTACAGGGCCCCCTGCCCCAGTCGCCAGTCCTCCACGCCTTTGGCATAGAAGGTGTTCGGCAGAGGATCACCGTAGGTCCACCATGCCCACCCGAGCTGGACCGCCACCGCGAGCCCCGGCGCGACCAGCGACGGCCACCACCGCCACGGTACCGCGAACACCGCCGCCGCCCACCACAGCCCGTGATCGAGCCGGACCAGCGTCGCAGCGGCGAACACCGCCCCGGCGAGGGCCGCCGCCCGACCGGAGTCCGCGCGGACCGCCAGCGCGCCGCCGAGGGTCACGAGGCCGGCGGCGGTCGCGGTCTCGAGCCCGGTGCTGGCGAACGACACCGCGACGAGGTGGAGCGCGACGAGGGCCCCGGCCCCGAGGACCGGCGGTCGGTCGGACGCGGCGACCCCGAGCCGATCGGCGGCCGCCACGAACCCGAGCCACCCGACCGCGCACGCGCCGAGCGCCACCAGCGGGAGCGCCACCCCGGTCGCGGCGTGGACGGCCGCCAACGCGAGCGTCCAACCGAAGTTGGTGATCCCGAGCACGCGCTCGCCGGGGTTCCACACCAGGCCGTCCCCGGACACCAGGTTCTCGGCGTACCGGAGCGACACGAACGCGTCATCGACCAGCGACAGCTCGGACCATGCCAACGCCGCTCCTCCGATGATCGCCGCGACCAGGACCGCCGCCCGCGCCCGACCGAGGTGGCGCTCTGGCACGTTCGCGAGGATCATCCCCGTGACTGCGCCGAGGACGATCCACAGCCACCGCGCGCCGACCACCGAGCCATACCGTACCACCACGTCGACAACGTCGTCCACGTGCACCTCCCCGCCATCGGCTCACCGTAGCCGGGCCTCCGCGGGCTCCGCCAGTCACCACTGCACGAATCGTCGCGCGGAACCGCCATCTGTGTGCAGTTCCGCTAGATCGGGCGGTCGGGGGAACCGGTCGGCGTTATCCTCCCCGGGA
>JBEBJW010001456.1:0-2190 GCA_040079715.1 Myxococcota bacterium
GAGTCGGTCCGCAGGGTCCCCGGCCGACGACCGGATCACCGGAGACGGGCCGCTGTCCGCCCGCCGCCGCGGTCGCTGGTCGATCGGCGCGGGTGCGGGCGCCGCGGACGCGGGGCTCGGCTGCGGAGGGCGCGCGGGCTCGGCCGGCTTCGGCGTCTCCCGGCGGGCCGGCTTCGACCACCGCGGGCGATCCGCGCCGGTCCCCGACTCGTCCGACCCGTCCGGCCGCGGGCGCCTCGGCGGGGGCAGCGCCCGCTCGTCGTCGTCGGCGAGGTCGGCCGCGAGCTCCGCCATCTCGGCCGGGGTCAACAGCTTCGTCTGGCCGCCCTTCAGCGCCTTGCCGCGCTTCTCCGACGCCCGGATCTTCGCCATCACGTCGGTCAGCGACGGCCCCTCGACGTCGATGCTGCCGAGCAGGTCGTGCACCGCGTACACGAGCTCGAGGCCGTTCGGGAACCGGGTGTCCGGATCCGGCTTCAGCGCGCGCCCGAGCACCTCCCGCACGTTCTGCGGCAGCTTCTCGCGCCACTGGTACAGCCGGCGCATCCCCTCCCCGCGGGTCGCCTGCTGGCGGACATCGGCCAGCACGCCGTCGTATACCGGTCGCCCGACCATCAGCTCGAGCGTGGTCAACGCGAGCGAGAACAGGTCCGACGACAGGTCCTCCGCGCCGCCCTCGATCCGCTCGGGCGGCGCGTACCGGAACGAGTCCTCGCCGAGGGTCAGCCGGTTGTCGTCGCGCCAGGCCACGAGCTCGACCTGCGGCACGCCGTACCCGAGGATCACCGGCTGGCCGTCGCCCTTGACCACGAGCGTCCACGGGTTGACGTTCCCGTGGCTCGCGACGCCCTGGGGCACCGCGGCGTCGGCCGCCTCGACCAGCGACTCCGCCACGAGGTAGCACAGCTCGAGCCCGGCCTTCACCCCGGGGGCGCCACCGTTCTCGGCGTAGGTGCGGACGATCTCCGACACCGGCCACACGGTGCCCGTCGGGTACACGAACCGCGCCGTCTCGGGCTCGTGCGCGACCAAGCGGGCGATCCCTTGCGTCTCCGGCTGCTCCATGAACCCGAGCCGCTCGTGGATCGCCGACGCGAGCGCCGGATGATCGTGCCAGATCTCGCGGTGGGCGATCACGATGTGCTTCAGCCCGTTCGCCGCCGTGAGCTCGACGAGCTCCGACGCCGGGGCCGCGATCCGGCGCCCGGTCGGCGTCATCCCCGCGATCAGGGTGTTCGTGGCCACGCGGCTCCCGGTCCCACCACTCGCGCAACCTACCACCGGGGCGCCGCGGCCGCCGGGCCGGTCGACCCCACCCGCCGACGGTCCGGGATCCAAGCCCCACCAGCGGGTTACGTCACGACAGATGACTGCCGACACCGCCGTCGTCGCGGTCGCCATCGGAGGCGTCGCGCTGGGCATCGGGCTGATCGTGGGGATGGCGATCGCGCGTCGTCGTGTGATCGTCCCCGAGCAGCCGGCGCCGGTGGTCGATCTGAGACAGCTCGACGCGGGCGAGGTCCCGAACGAGGACGACACCCGGCCGACCCTGATCCCGTTCCGCGCCGCCCGGGACGCCGGTCGGAGCGCGGTGGTGGTCGACGCCGAGGCCGAGGCCGAGGCGCAGGAGTCGGCCGAGGCGAACCGCCAGCTCGACCGGTGGATCGCCGACCTCGACCGCCCGCACAAGCGCTGAGCGGCCGCCGTGCCGTCGGATCGCCGGGCCGAGCGCCGCCGGGGGGACGATCCCGCGTCCGCGCGCGACCAGAAGAAGACCGAGGACCAGGAGGAGGTCGCCGAGCAGGCCCCCGAGACGACCCAGGCCCGCGACGCCGCCCAGGACGCCCTCGGCAACCAGGGGGTGGCCGAGATGCTCGGGGTGAGCGCCCCGCGCCCCGGGGAGGCCGGGTTCGCGTCGGACGCGCGGTCCGCCCGGACCGAGTCCCAGGGCCCGCAGCTCGGCGGCGACGATGTCCCGGACGACGGGCCGCTGACCCTCGACGACCTCGTGCGGAGCTGGAACCCCACCACCCGCAAGGGCCAGGACACCGACGCCGACGCGCTCGATCCGCTGGAGGAGCTCCCGCCCGAGGACGAGGCGCTGCTCGCGCGGGTCGCCGACGCCGCTCCGCCGGCGTCCCCGCCGACGCCGGGCCCGGACCGGGCGCTCCAGCCGTCGCGGGCGGTGAT
>JBEBJW010001457.1:0-2189 GCA_040079715.1 Myxococcota bacterium
GGATGGAGTGCTTCGGGCGGTCCGATCGGGGGTGGTCGCGATCCGGAGGTCCGCCGCGGCGGGCGCCGGCGCCACCGCCTCGATCGTCTCCGGCTCCGCCTCGAGCCCGCATCCGTGCAGCGCCAGCGCAACGACCACCATCACGACCTCCACGCCGCCCCGCGCGTCGGGAGCGGTCGAGAACAACGGAACGAACCAGGTGACGACGAACGGCGGGACCGACGGCGGCTTACACCGTCACCCGCACCGGACCACGACCCCGTTCGAGGTGCAGGTCACCGCCTTGCCGGTCGGCGGGACCTCCACCGCGACCGGGGGCCGGGACGGCAGGGCCAGCGTACACGTCCCCGGCGGGACCCCGGTGAACCGGGCGATCGTGTCCGACGGGGACAGAGACTCGGTCGACCTCCAGCCCGAGCAGGTGACCACCGCGTCGCCGACCGCGAGCTCGGCCGCGACGTTCACCTTCAGCTCGACCCCGGGCACCGCCGCGACCCGGGCGCCGCCGCAGGTCCGCGCGACCAGCCCGTCGACGAACGCGAGCTCGGCGTCGTCGCGGACCGCGTCGAGGCGGCCCCGGAACGCGTCGAGCGGCGCGCCGCACGGCTCGCCCTCGGCCCGCGCGACCGTCCAGTCGGCGAACGCCATCAGCGCCTGGCCCTTGTACAGGTTGTGCGGATCCGCGTCGAGCAGCGCGCCGACCGTGGTCCGCAGCACCTCGGTCACCGGCTCCATCGAGCCCGGATCCCGGAATGCGATCGTGACGGTCAGCGGATCGTCCGGACGGATCCCGCGGTCGGCGATCTTCAGGTCCTGGAGGAACAGCTGCGCGGTGCCCGCGTGGTACGAGATCGGCTTCACGTCGGCGGCGTCGGTCGACATCTCCTCGCCGTAGAACTTCGCCATCGCGAGGGAGTCCGGCAAGTCCAGCGACACCTTCACGTCCTCGGCCACCGTCTCGACCAGGCTGTCGAACCCGGGGCCGAACACGCGGTCGACCACGACCTCCGACCCGAGGTACACGTAGGCCCCGCGGCCCTTCTCGGTCAGCAGATCGAGCATCTCGTCGTCGAACGTCCGCCCGACGCCGACGCCGGACAGGTGGATGTCGTTCGCGTCGAGCTGAGCGCCGACCTCCGACACCAGATCGCGCGACACGTTGCCGGAGTTCAGCTCGGCGTCGGTGATCACCAGCACCCGGCGGTTGCGGCCGTGGGTGTCGGCGGCGTCGCGGCGGGTCTGGATCGCGTACGCCTCGCGCAGGCCGGCGTCGAGATCGGTCGCGTTCTTCGGCTGGATCCCGTCGACCACCCGGCCGAGCAGCGTCGGATCGTCCCGGCCGACCACGAACCCCTCGACCGGGGTGCAGACCTTGCTGTCGAACAGCACCAGATCGAGCCGATCCCCGGGCTGGAGGTGGTCGATCAGCTGGTGCAGGCCGCGCTTGGTGTAGTCCATCCGGCCTTCCTGGAGCATCGAGCCGGATCGGTCGACCACCACCGTCAGATCGAGCGGGCGGCGGGGCGGGGTCGCGCCCTTCACCGCCAGCGCGACGGTCAGCGTGTCGCCGTCGCGGGCGGCCGACCCGAGGATCCCGAACGTCCGACCGGCCCCCGGCGGGGCGGTGTCGAAGCTGAAGTAGTTCAGCAGCTCGTGCTTGCGGATCTGGGACGGAACCACCGGCGCGTCGCGCGACAGGGCCCACAGCACGCGCTGGGCCGACGCGAGGCTCATCGAGTCGTCGTTCGACAGGTACACGGTCGCGCCCCAGTCGTACACCGGGACCGGCGGCGCGCGGAACTTCTTCTCGGCCTCGCGCCGGTTCTCGGCCGGGGCCTCGTCGCGCAGCTCCTCGAGGACCCCGTTGGCGCGCTCGCCGACCGCCCCGCCGACGATCCCGTCCGCGACGCCGTCCCCATCGGTCGCCCCGGTCGGGTCGGCGAGGTTCGGATCGGCCGGCGCCGAGCCGAGCTGAGCCGCGACCTCGTTCTTGGCGCGCTCGTCGCCGTTCCCGGCGTCGATCGTCCGGACCTCTCCGCGATCCCGATCGCGCCCCTCGTGGGTCTGCTTCCGCCCGGCCTTCGCCTGGCGGTTCGGGCGCGCCGCCGGGGCCTCCGCGTCGGCCTCCGCTCCGGTGGCGGGCGAACCGACGTTCCGGGAGCGCGACGGGGCGCCGGCGGGGGCGGGCG
>JBEBJW010001458.1:0-2189 GCA_040079715.1 Myxococcota bacterium
CACCCGGCCGGGACAGGGCGACGGGTTCGTCCGGGTGGGTCGGGAGCGGGTCGAGCGCGCTGCACCCTGACCTCGACCTACGGGGCGTGGGTCCAGTCGGTGTAGCCCATGTTCTTGCCGCTCTCGCTCGGCTCCGTCGGCAGGTCCGTCGCGTACACCGCGTCGATCACCCAGATCTGCCAGGTGTCGTCGCCCTCGGCAGGGAACGTGTCCCCGCCGTCGAAGTTCGGCCGGTAGTGCCACTCGACCGCCCGCAGGATCGCGTCGTCCTCGGCAGACAGGGGCACGAGGCCTGCGCGATCGAGCACCACCCCCGCGACGACCGCGCCCTGCAGGGCCTCCCACGTGTACCCCTCCTTCGGGGCCGGCCAGGTGAAGTCTCCGGACCGGCGCTCGTCCTCCGGCAGCAGCCCGTCGGCGTCGTGACCGTCCAGGGTGCAGCCCACCGGGTTGATGCCGACCGGCGCGTCGAAGTCGCAGTGCCAGCCGGAGTCCTCCCACGAGCCGAACCCGGTGTAGGTCGCCCGGTCGCCGATCCACCCGAGGTGCCAGTCGGCGACCTCGGCCGCGCCGGGCTCGTCCCCGAGGTACAGCGTGATCGCGGCCATCGCGGCCCGCGCGTGGTTGCCCCAGTTGTTGGCGGACAGCGCCGCGGTGGACTCGAGGTCGTCGCCGCCGCTGTGCCCCTCGAGCGGCTCGTGGCGCACCTGCTCGAGGAACGTCCGGAACTCCGCGTCGACGTCCGGCGCCACCGTCGCGAGATCGATCAGGTCGGCGGCGAACACGTACGACTGGAGGTTCCGCGACAGCTCGAGCACCCGCGAGAACCCCGAGGTCCGCACGGTGTCGAGCGCGTCGACCACCTCGTCCAGCAGCGCGGCGTCGCCGGTCCGGACCGCGACCAGCGCGCCGGCGAGCACGTACACGTCGTGGTCGCTGTCGAGGTCGCCGAGGTCGACCGACCCCCAGTCCCCGTAGGCGTCGTCGACCAGCGCGTCCCACGCGGATCCGGACATCGGTCGGAGCGCGATCTCGTCCGGTGACAGCCAGATCCCGGACCGCGGACCCGACGCGGTCGTGGTGGTCGACCCTGGGGTGGTCGAGGTGGACGTGGTACCGGTCGGCGTGGTGCCGGTCGGCGTCGTCGTGCCGGTCGCCGTGGTCCCGGTCGGGGTGTCGGTCGGGGTGTCGGTCGACGACGGGTCCGGGGGCGACGAGGTTGCTGGGTCCGACGGCGTCACGGTCGAGGGGTTCGGGTCGCTACCGGGGGTGCACGCGAGCGCGTGACCCACGACGGTCCACAGGAGCCAACGGGATGAAACCATTCGGCGAGCCTACCACCGGTCCCCGGGCGAACTCCAGCCGATCGCGCAGCGACCCAGGTTCGACCGGGTTCTGCGATCCACGCGCACCCCGGACGGTTCCTGTCGTTCGAGCGGGCCGACCGGCGATCCTCTCGCTCCGAGGAAGCGAACGGCGCGCCGCTGCCCGCGCACCCCGTCCCGAACCGAGTCGGACCTCGGGGGCGCGGCTACAACACCGGCACCGCCGACGACAGCACCTCGGTCACGGTCAGGTCGACCGTGAACGTGACCGGCGCGTCGGTGTAGGTGGCGTGGCCCCACTGGGTCACCCCCGGGCCGGGTGTGGGGTGCCGCCCGAGGGCGATCGACAGGTCCACCTGCCGCGCCTCGAGCGCGTCGATCGTCATCCCGCCGTAGTCTTCGCCGAAGTACTCGACGTCGAACGCGAACGCGAGGAACGCCTCGCCGTCGTCCTCGACCACGCACTCGAGCAGGTTCGAGCCCTCGCGGACCGCGAGCCCGTAGCCGTCCGCAGGGTCGACCACCGACCACCGGGCCCACACCCGCCCGAGGCCCTCGTACTCCGACGGCTGGAACAGGTCGGGCTGGCCCCACACCCGCAGCAGGTACGGCGTGTACAGGCCGCCCTGCGGGGCCCAGTCGAACCCGACCTCGGGCGCGTCGACCCCGTCCAGCCGCGCGCCGGCCCGGGTCCACAGCTCGGCCCGCGGGACGTCCCCGAGCGCGGCGAGGCAGTCCGCGTCGGCGGGGGCGAGCGGACCGGGGTCCGACGGGTCCGACGGGTCCGCGGGGTCCGACGGGTCGCCGACGTCCAGCCCGTCGTCGGCCGCTCCCGCCCGGTCCACCTCGGCGCACCCGACGATC
>JBEBJW010001459.1:0-2189 GCA_040079715.1 Myxococcota bacterium
GCCGGCAGGCCGACGTCTCCCCGACGACGATCAACGTCGGGGTCCGCACGGCGCGGAGCGCGGCGTCGTCGAGGTCCGGCTCGGCCGCCACGTCGCCGGGGGGCAGGGGCGGGTCGATCACCACCAGCCGACGGACCCGCGCCGGGTGGGCCTGGGCGAACGTCAGCGCCACCAGCGCGCCCCACGAGTGACCCACCAGGTCCACCACGTCCGCTGGTCCGTCGAGCTCGGCCAGCAGCCGCTCGAGGTCCGCCGCGAGGGTCGCGAGCCCGTAGCCGCCCGGGCGGGTCGACGACAGGCCGTGCCCGGGCAGATCGTACATTACCACCCGGTGTCGGGCCGCGAGCGCCGGGCCGAGGGTGAAGTACCACTGGGCCACCGATCCGAGCAGCAGCCCATGGATCGCCACCACCGGCGGGCCAGCGCCGAGGGTGACCACGTGGGTGCTCACCCGCGCGACTCGACGAACCCGACCACGTCGCCGACGGTCAGGGCGATGATCGCGTCGAGGTCGAGGGTCGACAGCCACCCGACGAAGTCGACGTCCGCGCCGTACCGGGCCTGGACCTTCTCGGCCAGGGCCACGAGCTCGATGCTCTCGAGCTCGAGGTCGTTCGAGAACGAGGTGTCCATCCCGATCTCGACCTCGGACGCCCACGCGTCGCCGACCACTTCGCGCAGCAGCTCGGTCATCGTCGCCAGGATCTCGTCGCGGGTGGGCTTCATCGCAGGCTCTCGGAGGCGGTGGGGTGCACGACGGTGTAGGCGACGAGGTGCCCGTCCACCGGGACCAGCGCGACCGCCACGCCGTCGACCCAGAACCGGGCGCCGTCCTGTACCACGTCGCCGTCCCGTCCGGCCGCCCGGCGGATCAAGGCGTCGCGGTCGGTGTCGGCGGGGGCGATCGCGATCCGCGGACCCTCGCCGGTGGTCGGGGTCCGGCTGGCGATCGCCACCGCCCGGTGGTCGAGGTACGCGACCGCGACCGTCACGTCGTCCGACCGGAACCCAGCGCCGTGGCGGACCAGCGGGACCTCGACCGGGAACCGCGGCCGGGCGGTGATCCCGTCCAGGGCCCGGACCGCGTCCTTCGCGGCGACCGCCTCGTCGACGAGCTGCCGCTGGGCGCGGGGCGGGGCGGCGGTGATCGCGTCGCGCTCGTCCTTGCGGAGGTACCGCCGCATCAGCCAGTCGCGGGACGGGGTGCGGTGGGCCTCGTCGTCGAACCAGACCCACGCGGCACCGGGGCCGGCCGGGTGGACGTCCGACAGCAGGTGGTGCTCCGGCTGGCGCATCACCGACACCATCACCGGATCGGCCTCGAACCGGTGATCCACCCACCCGTCGATCCGGCACCACAGCCGATCGCCGACGATCAGCTCGAGGTCGGCCCGCAGATCCCGCGCCCGGACCGCGGTCACCCGGACCCGGCACGACAGCGGCGTGCCCGGCGGCGGGGTCGGCCCGTACAGATCGATCGACTCGACCCCGACCGGCATCGTCAGCGGATCCTCGGTGTGGGTCGCGAGGAGCCAGTAGCCCACCAGCTGCCCGGCGCTGTCCATCAACGCGCCCGGGGCCGGCAGCGACACCAGATCCGCGTCGAGCCCGCCGGAGTCGAGGTCGCCGATCCGGGTCACCCCCTGGTACCCGGGGCCGTGGAACATCCACCGCTCGCTGTACATCTGGGCTGCGGTGTGCGGCGACGGGCGCGGCTCGAGCAGCGGCGGGAGGGTCGGGGCGGGCGCCGGCGCGTACCGCGGGGCGAGCTGCACCTGGGCCTCGGCGTAGTCGACGACCTTCGCCGACACCCGGCTCGGATCCCCGCCCTCGCCGGGCTCGACCCGGAGCGCGACCTCGACCGGCGGCTCGACCGCGAGCCACTTGAACGCCGCCACCCGCTCGATCCGGACCGCGACCTGCCCGGGGCGCGCGGCCTCGGCGGCCTCGATCAGCAGCCGGATCGTCATCGTCATCGGGACGACCGGCCGGAGATCGGCCACCACCGGCCAGTTCGGCGGCTGGGGGAAGAACGAGTGGTCGATCAGCCCGGGCACGTCGGTCACCGACAACCGGCGTCGGAGCGTCCACCGGCCCGTCGACGCCGTCGACGTCGTCGGCCCTGCGCTGGCGGAGGCGAACGACGGGACCGCCCCGGAGGTCGCCGGTGTCAACGGCGTTGACAACGC
>JBEBJW010001460.1:0-2187 GCA_040079715.1 Myxococcota bacterium
CCCCGGCCCGGATCCACGCGCACTCGGTCGCGGTGGTGTCGACGAACGACAGGTGGTTCGACACCACGACGATCGGCGCGCCCCCGAGCGCCAACCGCTCGACCCCCTCGACGACCGAGCGCGTCACGATCACGTCGAGCCAGGCCCGGATCAGCCGCTGCGACACGGGGTGCGCGGGCTGGACCGCGTCGGTCGGGCCGGCAGCGCGCGCGTCGGCGGCCGCCTCGGACACCGCCGCCGGACCCACGGCGTCCACCACCGCCTGCACCGCGTCCCGCGCCCGACCAGCCCGGGAATCCGGTCGGTTCGGGTCGCCGATCCACGCCGCGAGCCACCCTGCAGGGTCGTGCTCGAACGCATCGAATGGGGTAACGGGCCCAGCGTCCACCGTGCCTCCGTCCTCGCCTCGCCGAGGCATCGAGCTAACCAACCGGGAAGGAACCCACGATGCTGATGTCGATCCTGTTCGCCGACCCCGCGTTCGCGAAAGAATACAAGCTCAACCAGACGCTCAACCAGGTCACCGCGGGCGAGACGCTCACCGTGTCGGCGGAGTTCGTCGAGCCGCAGAACGACCACTACGTCGCGCGGATGGTGTTCACCAGCGCGTCGAAGGACCGGGCGATCGGGTTCGACCGCGACGCGATCCAGTGCTGGCGCGGCGCGACCGCCGGGAAGGTCCAGTACACGAACTTCGGGATCGGCGAGCGCCACCTCGATCTGCAGCCGGGCGAGACCAAGATCCTGATGCTGTCGTGCCTGACCGGCGCAGCGACGGGCGACTTCAAGCTGAACCTCCGCGAGGTGAACGACCTCGTCGCGGGAACGCCGGGCGGCCCGGTGCTGTTCGCGGACGTGACCTGGACCCTGGCCGAGTCCACGATCGACAAGAAGTCCCAGAAGGTGATCCCGCCCGGGTTCGTGCCGCGCAAGACCGACCACCCGGTCCCCCCGCCCGCGTCGGCGCCGCCGGTCGAGGCCCCGGGCATCGTGGCCGAGACCGCGGCCGTGGTCGGCGAGGTCGCGGGGACCATCGCCGAAGAGGTCGAGGAGCACACCTCCGACGATCCGCCGCCGCCGGCCACCGTCCAGCCGAAGTAGCGGGTACGAGGGTCCGATGTGGCTCGTCGGGTGGTTCGCGCTCGTCGGCGCCCGCGAGTTCCGGTTGGACCCGCGGGTCACGACGATCCACGTCGACGGCCTCGCGATCGGCGCGGTCGAGATCGACCGGACCCGGTTCGACTTCGGGGTGATCCTCGAGGTCCGGAACACCGGCGAAGTCCCGGTGCGGATCACCGACCTGTGGTGCGGCCGCGGCGATCGCACCACCCCGGTCGACGGCGACCGGGCGACCGGGTTCGACCTCGACGTCGACACCACCGCCCGGATCCCGCTCCTGTGCCGCCTCGGCGCCGAGGCCGGCCCTGGCTACGGCGTGCGGTTCGGCGCGGTCCACGATGCCGCGGGCGCGCCGCTCCTCGGCGCGGTCCGGTGGTGGCTCGACGAGGACGCCCTCCGCGCCGAGCGCCAGGCCGAAGGTCGCCAGCTCGCCAGCGGATCGTTCGTCCGGGCGCCCGAGTAGGTCACGCCGTTCGGGGTTGCTGGTGTCTCAAGCGCGGGTCATGGTGGAACCAGGGCTCCGGAGGGGACATGGTGTGGCTCGCGGTGTTCGGAATGGCAGAAGCCCGTGAATTCGCGCTCAACCCCGCGGTCACGTCGATCGACATCGACGACGCGCTGACGATGGGGCCGTACGAGATCGATCTGTCCCGCCCGGACTACGTCCTCGAGATGGAGTTCATCAACCGGACCGACGCCCCGCTCCACCTCGAGAACCTGACCTGCGGTCGCGGCGCCACCTCGACGCTGGTGTCCGGTCCGAAGGGCCAGTCGCTCGACCTGTCCGCCGGCGAGGCCCGTCAGGTCCAGCTGCTGTGCGATCACGGCGCGCTCGCCAGCGGCAGCCCGTGGTTGATGATCGACGCGATCTCCTCCCCGTCCGGCGACCGGTTCTGCAACGTCGTGTGGCGGATGAACGAGGAAGACATCCTCGCCAACCGCCAGCGCGAAGGCCGGCAGCTCGCCACCGGCGAGTACGATCGCGTCACCGCGCCGGTCGCGGTCGCGTCGTTCGCCCCGCCCGCGCCGGTCCAGCCGTCGGATCTCGCGCACGCGCCGAGGCCGCCC
>JBEBJW010001461.1:0-2186 GCA_040079715.1 Myxococcota bacterium
GGGGTGTGGGCCCAGCGGATGCCGCGGGACGATCGCGACCTGGTCGAGTACTTCATCCCGATCGAGGTCGGTTCCAAGCGGGTCGGCACCGCCCAGCGGTCGTCGAGGTACGCGTTCGGCGGCGAGGTGTTCAACTGGAAGCGGGACGGCGCGAAGGTCGTGCTCGAGCTGCCCCAGCGCCAGAAGTCGATCACCGCCGGCGCCCGGACCTGGGCCTGCGCCGACGCGCCGAAGGGGTTCGACCTGTGCCTCGAGCTGTCCGTCGGGTCCGAGAAGGTCCGGTACTACTCGCGCAAGGGCTGGCGGGTCCCGAAGGGCGACGAGGCGCTGCCGACCGCGGTGGTCGACCCTGGGGAGATCGAGGCGTGCGCGGACTGCGCGCCGGCCGGCCTCGAGGCGCTCCGGTAGCGGAGCCGCGGCTCAGGGCTTGCCGACGACCCGGTCGCCCTGGACCTCGGCCCGGCCGCGATCGACCAGCATCGCGATCCCGACCGCCATCCCCTCGGCGATCTTCCGGCCCATCCGCGACAGACCGAACAGCCGGGCCGTCTCGCGGACCAGATCGGCGTGGGGCATCGCCAGGTTGTCGGTCAGCACGATCGCCGCCGCCGCAGCGACCTCCTCCGGCGGCAGGTGCTCGGCCTCGCGGAGGGTGCCGTCCGGCGCGGGCCCGCGGACCCGATCGTAGGTCGCCGGATCCTCGCCCGCCCGCCAGACGAACGTGTCGCGCACGACCGACGGCGGCGACAGCTTCTTCGCGATCGACACCACCCGCCGCTGGGCCTTCGCGGTGACCTTCAGCACCCCGAACGCGGCGCCGACCCGGCGGGTCAGCTCGGCGACGTGCAGCGGCGCCTCGACGTCGATCACCTCCTGGACCACGCGGCGGAGCGCGTCGAGCTGGTCGGCGTCGTGGAGGCTCTTCGGATCGTCCGACACGAACGCCGGCGACGCGTACACGTACCGCTCGGTCCGGTACCGCTCGGGCTCGGGCTTCGCCGGCGGGATCACCAGCTCGGGCGCGTCGTCCTCGCCCGGATCGGTCGGCTCGTCCGCCCACCCCTCCCCGCTCTCCGCGTCCGCCAGCGCCCGCTCGAGCCGCTGCTCCTCGCGTTCCCGGTCGAACCACCAGTCGGTCGACCAGATCCGGTGCAGTCGCCACCCGAGCCCCTCGAGGACCTGCGGCCGGAGCCGATCGCGGTCCCGGGCGGTCGCGCCGGTGTGGTACGACGGGCCGTCGAGCTCGATCCCGAGCAGGTACTCGCCCGGGTTGCGGACGTCGTGGACCGCGAGATCGATCCGGTACGCGCCGCACCCGACCTTCGGGTCGACCTCGTACCCGCGGGCGAGCAGCGCGTCGTACACCGCCCGCTCGAACGGCGAGTCGAAGTCGCGGCCGTCGTGGGTCGCCCGCGGCCGGGCGAGGTTCCGCGCGCCGTGCTCCGCCGCGTACCGGAGGAACTCGCGCAGGTGGCGGGCGCCGCGGGCCCGGGTCCGCCCGAGGTCGATCTGGTCGTGGGTCAGGGTCGAGAACACCCGCAGCTGGCGCCGCGCGCGGGTCACCGCCACGTTCAGCCGCCGCTCGCCGCCCTCGCGGTTCAGCGGGCCGAAGTTCATCCACACCCGGCCGCGCTCGTCCGGGCCGTACCCGATGCTGAACAGGATCTCGTCCCGCTCGTCGCCCTGGACGTTCTCGAGGTTCTTGACGAACACCGGCTCGTCGACGCCCGCGAAGTGGCGCTCGATCTCGGGCCGCAGCCGCCGCGCCTCGTCGAGCAGGTCGCTGACCAGCGCCTGCTGGGCCTGGCTGAACGTGACCACCCCGAACGTCCGGTCGGCCGGATCGGTCCGGACCAGCGTGGCGACGAGGTGCTCGACCAGCGCCCGCGCCTCGGCCCGGTTGGTGCGGGTCCGGCTCTTGTCGTACACGCCGTTCGGGACGGGGTGCCAGGTCAGGCCGAGGTCGTCTGCCTTGCGGGCGGCCGGGAACACCGCCAGACGCCCGTCGTAGTAGTGGTCGTTGCTGAACCGGATCAGCGTCTCGTGCCGGCTGCGGTAGTGCCAGCCGAGCATCTGCTCCGGGATCCCGGCGGCGACGGCTTCGTCGAGGATCGACTCCAGCTCGTCGAAGTCGTTGTCGTCCGGGGCGTCGTCGCCGCCGGCCCGCTGGAAGAAGGTGGTCGGCG
>JBEBJW010001462.1:0-2184 GCA_040079715.1 Myxococcota bacterium
CCTCGACGGCGTGACCGAGGTCACCGACAACCGCGCCGCGCTCGGGGGCGGGGCGGCCGGGAACGTCGCCGCGATCACCGGAGGCCGGATCTCGGGGAACACCGCCGACCTCGGCGGTGGGGTCTGGCTGTACGACTCGGACCTCACCGACGCGACCGTCGAGTCGAACGTCGCCGAGACCGGCGGTGGGGTGTGGATCGACGGCAGCTCGTTCCGCCAGGCGACGCTCGACGGCGTGGGGATCGTCGGGAACGAGGCGACGGTTCGCGGGGGCGGGATCGCCCTCGCGTACTTCGGCGTCGGCGTCCCGGCAGGCGCCGGCCCGGCGATCGTGTGCCACGGTTCGAACCTGACCGACAACCTGGCGTCGGACGGCGGCGGCGTGTCGGTCGAGTACGGGACGTTGTCGTTCGTCGCGGCGACGGTCCTCCGCAACGCCGCTGACGTGGGCGGAGGCGCGTCCGTCGACGACCTCGGGGTGCTCGAGTCGGTCGATGTGGACTGGGGTGTGGACGCGGACGACAACGTTCCGAGCGACGTGCACGCCGCCGGACAGGACCTGGTCGGGTACGGAGCCGACACCACGTTCATCTGCGATGTCAGCGGGTGCAACCCCAGTCCGTAGCGCTCGGGAATGCGCCCACCGGGAGTGTTCACGCGCTCCTGCCGCGCGTCTTCGGGGTGCAATCCCGGTTCGTCGGGACGAGTCGGAGCGACCGAGGGGCGGCAGGTCACGGCCCCCCCCCGACGGTACGCGGGACTCCGGCGACGCCGTCCTGCGCGAGGAGCGGGTGGGATCGGTGGCGCAGACCCTCGACGGCTATCTGATGATGCGCCGGTCGGACCTCCACGGCGGTGGGTGCTCCGATCCACCGGCCGCGTCACGGGGCCGTCACCTCGCCCCGGGGGTGCACGACCCTGGCGAGCACCAGGTCGTCGCGGAGGGTGCCGTCCGACTCGCGGTACTCGCCGACGCGGCGCCCCTCCTCCACGAACCCGGCCGATCGGTACAGCCGGAGCGCGCGTTCGTTGTCTGCGAGCACCGCCAACGACAGCTTCCGGACCACCCCCGAGCGCTCGGCCAGGCCGATCACCGTGTCCAGCAGGGCGCGGCCGATCCCTTGTCCCCGCCATGGCGCGCCCACCACCAGCTCGAGCCGGCTCAGGTGACGGGTCCGGTCCAGCGCGCCCCCGTTGGCGGTCAGGTACCCGACGACCGACGCGTCCGGCCCGCGCGCGACCAGGAACCAGCTGTTGTCGGCGGCGGACAGCGCTTCGATCTCGCGCTCGCGCTGGTCGAGCGTCACCCGATCCTCGGCCGGGCGCGTCACGAACCACGACCCCTCCGCCAACACCTCCCGGTGCAGGGCGAGGGTCGCGAGGGCGTCTCGACGGCGGGCCGGCCCGACCTGGACCACCCCGTGGATCACTCGAAGTGGTCCTTCTCCTTCATCTCGGCCACCACGTCGTCGTCCATGATCAGCTCGGTCTGATGGGAGCCGACGGCCTGGTAGTCCGCGTGCTTGCCGACGAGCGGCGACGCGACCCCCTCCTTGTCGAGCTCGAACCGATACACCAGCAGCTCGGACCGCGACGCCTCCCGCCCGGTCAGCCGCTGCTTCTGGAACGGCGGGCCCCACGCCATGTACACCATGTCGCGGCTCCAGCCGAGCTCGACGTCCCCCTCGACGATCTGCTGGCGGACCTCGGCCGGGTGGCTGTAGAACCGGTCCCACAGGTTGTGCTCGTGGAGCCAGGCGTCCCGCTCCTCGGTGGTCTTCAGCTTCAGCCACTCGCTGCGCTGATCGTCGTCCATGAACACCCGCAGCGCGCGGTAGTGGGCGTACTCGGCCTCGGTCAGGCGAGACAGCTTGCTCGCCGACGCGGGCACGGGCACCAGCGACGACACGACGAACCACAGCACGACCAGGATCTTGGCGACGATCGAACCACGCACGGTTGCTCCAAGGCGACGGCGGACGACGTTCTAACCCGCCGCCCCGACCGAACCTGCCCACCCGAGCGCGACGCCGTTCGACGGGACCCACCCGCGCCGGGCCCGCCCGTCCTCGATCAGCAGGAACCCCCCGGATCGCCGGACGACCCGGATCTCGGTCCCGGGAGGCAGCCGCAGCCGCTCGCCGGCGTTCACGTTCGGCGCGTCGCGGAGCACGATCTCCTGGT
>JBEBJW010001463.1:0-2183 GCA_040079715.1 Myxococcota bacterium
GTTCGACACCTGGCTCGCGGCGGAGCTGCCGGTGGCCGACGGGTTCGGCGCGCCGCTCGACCGGGCTCGGCGGTGCGGCGAGGGCTGCTGGCGGGTCGTCGCCCCGTCGGAGGTCCGCGCGGTCGCGGCCGGGATTGTCCGCGAGGTCGGGCCGGACGTCCTCGTCACCGAGCACCTCCTGTACGACGACGCACGGCGGACGGTGTCCCTCCGGTGGTCTGGGCTGACTCCAGCGGTCGCGGTCGGCGACGTGCTCGCGCGCGGGCAGGCGGTCGGGACCGGCGCCGAGGTCCACCTGACCGGGATCGACGGGATCGACGGGTTCTTCCGCAGCCACCAGCGGCTGGTCGTGCCCCAGGACGAGCCGGTGCTGGCGATCGTCGACCGGGAGCGCCATCAGCTCCGGCTGTACGTCGACGGCGCGGCGGTCGGCACGTTCGAGGTCGGCCTCGGCCAGGCCGATGGTGACAAAGAACAGCGCGGTGACAACAAGACGCCCCGGGGACCGTACCGGGTGGTCCACAAGTCCACCGGCCCGTTCGATGGGGACTACGCGGACTTCTATGGCGGCCACTGGGTGAAGCTGTCGTACCCGAACCCGTGGGACGCCGCGCGCGGGGTCGACCAGGGGTGGATCGGCCCGAAGACCCGGGCGGCGATCGAGGCCGCGTTCTGGGCCAACGAGGTCCCGCCGCAGAACACGCAGCTCGGCAGCGGGATCGGCCTGCACGGGTGGATCGCCGAGTGGCCGGACGACTCGGATCGGCGGATGAGCTGGGGCTGAATCGTGCTCCACCTCAGCGACGTGGCGCAGATCTACGCGGCGCTGCCCATCGGGGCGCTGGTGTTCGTGCGTTGACGGTCACCGATCCCGGACCTTGGCGTCCCCGGACAGCAGAAGCGTCAAGAACAACTCGAAATGCGCTTGCCGTCTGCTACCGAGATCCTGAACGTGTTGATGTGCGTCTCGAGCCCGCGCGATCAACTCGGACGCGCCGGACTTCCTTGGCCGGTACCCCAAGTCGTAGTCCGCCTTGTGCCTCTCCTCCTGGAGTTGGACGAAGATCCGCGCGACCTCGGACAGCTCCGGCGGCACCTGGACCTGGCTCACGACCCGCGCGAGCTTCTCGTTCTTCTTCCTCTGCGATCCCTCCTTCGACGGCAGGACGAACGCACCGCAAACGTCCTTCATCGTGGTGTGGTCGAACCAACGAGAGACCACCGGCTGGAACTCGTCGCCGTACCTCCGGGTGGCGCAGGAGATGAAACACCGAGTAGTAGGCGGAAGAAACCGCGCGCCGCAGGACCACCTGTCCCGGCCGGGGCGACGCGACCTCCGCGTGGGCCAGGAGATCAGAGTGGAGTGGCAATGCCGTCTGCCTCGTCCGCTTCGTCGACCTCGTCGACCTCTGACCGCAGCAGGAACGTCGGGTACACGATTCGGTGTCCATCGTCCGCAAGGTCGCGGACGGTGCGATGGATCGGCCGGAGATCCTCGTGGGTGTAAGGGCGTCCGTCGACCCGATCCCGCAGCACGACGATCACCCTCAGTGCGTCGTCTCCGGTGGAGTCGACGTACGGTTTGGCGTACACGTCATCCACCGCATCCGGATGAGCGCTGCGTACCACCTTGTCGGCCTCCCCGAAGGCCTCGTCGATGGAGGCGTATCCGTCCCTCGGACCCACCACGTGCGGGTCGCCGTCTCGTTCGTCGATCACCAGAAATTGGTCGGGGACCCGATCGAGGTCCTCCGTCGTGCGCCGGATCAGCACCCCGGATCGCTCCACCGCCAGGTCGGTCGGCCGATCGAGCGCCAACACCCACGCCTGTTGCCAGCCGGGTCGGGGACGAACCCCGCGGGCCGGGACGTCGAGGCGACACTCCGCCACGGCCCAGGTCTGCTCGGACGGGCCGATGGTGACCACGATACGGTCGCCCGACACGGACTTCACGGTTCCCCGTTGGGACACGGTACCCCGTTGGGAACGGTGCACCTCGTCTCCCACCTCCACCGCCTGTTCGCCGGATTCGTACGGCATCAATCCCCCCGACTCAGCTAACGCGAGGTCATCTTCTTCACCTTCTTCGGCTTGCCCGCCTTCGCTTCTTTGGGCGGGAGACCTGCAGTGTGCGCGACCGCCTCCTGCAGCCACGACCGGAGGTCCGGGGTGCCCGCCCACCG
>JBEBJW010001464.1:0-2183 GCA_040079715.1 Myxococcota bacterium
GGTGGTGAGGGGCGCGTCGTCGTCGCGGGCGTTGTCCTCGAACACGAGGGCGTGGTAGACCTTGTTGCCGTTCGTGCCGCAGCCTTCGCCGCTGCCGACGACCGACCGGCCGTACAGCCTCAGGCGGTAAGTGCTCCCGGCCACCCCCGTGACGTACACCCGCTGCCGGTTGTCATCGGTGGCCGAGACTCCGCCCACCACGGTCAGCCACTGCGTGCCCACCTTCTGTTGCAGGCTCAGGTCGATCTTGTCGTGGGGATTGCCGTCGTCGTGGTCATGATCGTACCACCAGCTGACGGCCTTCAGGTAGTCGACGGCCGCCGGAAGCGCCGTCTGGGCGTTGACCGGGAGGTACACCGACTCCGACTGATGTACGCAGATCTGGCCCGACGCCCACCCCGCAGGACCATCGAGCCCCTCGTCGTCCCAGGTTCGGAGCCGGAGGATGCCAGCGCCGGTGAGGTTGTGGAACCCACTCGAGAGCCGACCGGCGGCAGCATCGCGCCGATCGCCCATCAGCAACAAGTTGACGTACAATACGCCGGGGTCGTCGATCGCGGTCGATTTCTCGGTCCGATAGAACTGCCTGAACACCACCGCCGAGCCGGTGAGCGCGGGCGTCGACCCGCTGGAGCAGCAGAAGGTCAACGGGTCATACTGTGGGGAGGCGGACGAGGACTCCTCCGCGAGCAGGGTGCGCTTGGTCGGGGTCAGCATCCCGATGATCGTTCGGCCCGCCCCCTCGAGGGACGTCCCCCCTTGACCGTTCAGCGCATACAGGTACTCCGCACCTTGGGCGTTGACTGAGTACGCCGAGCTGACGAACAGCCCGATCGCAGATCCGGGGGAGTGGACGCTACAGTCGTTCGCGGTGCTCGCCGGCGATCCAACCGCCGCGGGCGGTGTATTGCCGTTCGACTGGAACACCCCCATCCCGCCCTCGTACATCGCATTCCACGCGCGGGAGTTGGCGGTCGCGCCTGTACAGGTTGAATCCTCCGCGTTGTCCGAGGCGCTGTGCGTCACCACCCGAACGTCGAGGCTGTCGGTCGGGTTCAGCACTACGCTGATCGCTCGGTCTCGCTCGGTGGTCGGGTAGTCCGTGATCGTCACCACCGATGTCTTCCGCGCCACGCCGGACCGCTGGCGCTGGTTCTGGGTGCCGGAGGTGCCCGGGTACAGCGGATCCTGGCCCTCGGTCAGATCGGACGCCAGGGTCGAGGTCACGTCCGTCGGGTGCGCGGTCCCGTTCGCGATCCCGCTGTAGGTGCAGGTAGACCCCGATCCCAGGCAGGCCACCACCCGCAACGTCGCGGACGGGTCCGTCCACAGGCGATCGTAGAACGAGGCGTGGCTGTTGCGGGTGTTCGACGCGTCGGGCTCGAACACCGCGACGTGCTCCTGGATCCGGCCTTCGTAGCCCTGGAGATACAGTGGCTCGACTTGGAGGAGGTCGGACGACTCCATCCCATCCAGCGCCTCTCCAGTCACGGTCATCGAGATTCCGGCGTCGTCGGCCGTTCTGGGCGGCAGGTCGGCGGTGGTCAACTCCGGCAACGCGAGGATGTCGCCGAGCGCCACCCGCCCAGCGGAGAGGGTGATCGTGCCGGCGTGTGCAGACCAGGTGCTGACCCGTCCGCCCAGCGCTTCGATCTGCGCCACCAGAGGCGCAAGCGCTGCTTCGCCAGCCTCGAGCCTGGCGGCCAGGGTGTCGGTGCGCACCTGCTCGAGGTCGCACTCGGTGAACACCCGCCCCTCGACCATGGCGAGCGCCTGCTGGTACGGGACAGAGACCGAGTCGTCCCAGGACTCCCGATCGACCGCGACCGCCACCTCCAACTCGGCCGCCGGGTCGCCGTCTAGATCGCTCAAGAAGGCGACGATCGGGTCAGCCAGGTGCTGAGATGGCTCCTCAGCCACAGCCGGACGAACGTCCTCGTCGAATACACGCTCCACCAGAGCGACGCCGGACGAGGTCGCGGCTCCGGAGTCCGTGATCGAGATCGCGTCGAACACGTCGACGTTGTCGAGAAGCTCCGCCGCGGACCAGGACGGGTGCTCCGCCCAGACGGATGTGACCGTCTCCGCTACGATCCCTTGTTCACCTTGCCCAGCATCGATGGTGAGCAGCGGATGCGTGACGACTGGGCAGGGGTAATCATCCGTTCGCAAGGCAGGGGGGG
>JBEBJW010001465.1:0-2182 GCA_040079715.1 Myxococcota bacterium
GTCGCGCACCGGGCCGGTCGGTCCGACCACCGCCCCCGCCCCGGCGGCCAGCACGCGGAGCGGCCAGTCGTCGGCGCCGGAGCGGTCGGACGCGTCGCACACCGCGAGCACCACGAGCTCGCTCGTCCCGAGGAACGGCAGCAGGTGGTGGTTGCAGGTCGATGGCGACCAGTCGCCCTCCGGGGATCGGATCCCGAGCGAGGCGTCGACCCGGGCGCCGTGGCCGGCGATCACCAGCACGCCGTCCGGCTGGTCGAGCGGGACCCCGTGGCGGCCGGCCGACGCGACCACCGACGACCGGAGGTGGTCGATCGTCGCGTCGCCGTCGTCCGGGGACCAGAACCGCACCGCCGGGCGCGGATCGATCGGCGAGCGTCGGCCCGCGCCGAGCAGCGCGACCACCGCGTCGCCGCGGGGCTCGAGCGAGCCGGACTCGGCGCTGTCGGCGAGCAGCTCCCACGGCAGGGCGCGGATCGCGGCGTCGCTGGTGTCGATCGCGACGAGCAGCGGGACGCCGCTCGCCCGGGCTGCGCCGAGCGCCTGGCCGAACCCGCGGGCGAGGTCCGAGGTGGCGGCGACCGCGACGGACAGCGCCCGCCCGACCCGCTCCTCGAGCCGGGATCGCTCCGAGTCGCGACCGGGGACGAGGATCCCCGGCGTCGGCCGATCGAGCTCCGCCGCGGCAGCGAACGCGGCCCGGACGGCGTCCGGCGACACGATCCCGCTGACGAACTGCTGCCCCGGCGCGCCGGCGAGGACCTGCCACCCGCCGATCGAGTCGGGCCCGCCGCCGGACATCGACGTGGGATCGAGCCGAACATGGAGCGCTTGGACGGCGGGATCGGTCATGGCCCGACCAACGTGCCCGAGCTTCCCGCCGAGCGCAATGCGCGATCGCCCGAGTCGGGTGATGACAGGGACGTGCGGATCGCGCTCGTCCAGTACCGGAGGCAGCACCCCGTCGACGTCTCGCGCGTCGAGCTCGTCGGGCTGGCCACCGCGGCTGCGGTGGGGTCGGATCTGGTGGTGTTGCCGGAGATGGCGGTCACCGGCTACGCGTTCGCGGGGCCGGACGCGGTCCGGGCGGTGGCCGAGGCGCCGGACGGACCGACGGTCGCGTCGTGGGCCGCGGTGGCGCGCGGGGCGGGGTGCTGGGTGGTCGGCGGGTTCCCGGAGCGCGACGGGGACCGGCTGTTCAACAGCGCGGCGATCGTGGATCCGCGCGGGGCCCTCCGGTTCGTGTACCGCAAGACCCTGCTGTACGAGGCGGATCTCCCGTGGGCCGCGCCGGGCGACTCGGGGTACCGCGCGTTCGACGCGGAGCACGGGCGGTTCGGGGTCGGGATCTGCATGGACCTGAACGACGACGGGTTCGTCGGGTGGGTCAACGGCGCAGACCTCGACGTGATCGCGTTCCCGACGAACTGGGTCCGTGATCCGGACGACAGCCTCGACCCGTGGACGTACTGGGCGTGGCGGATCGACGCCAGCGGGGCCGCGCTCGCCGCCGCCAACACCTGGGGCGTGGACGGCGGGCTGTCGTTCACCGGCCGGTCGGCGATCCTTCATCGTCGACGGCTCCTCGGGGCGCTCGGCGAGACCGGGAACGGCGTCGTCCGGGCGACCGTCAGGCGCTGACCGGGACCTCCTGAGTCCGTCGGACGGCGGTCCGGAGCTCGACCGCCGCGAACCCCGCGAGCGCGACGATTGCGACCCCGGCGACCCAGTCGGTGCCCGGGACGAGGTCCGGAAGGACGAACGCCGACAGGTCGACGCCGATGTGGACCGCCACCGCGAGCAGGTACCACCCCACGGCGCGCCGGCTCACCGCCCGCCACACGAGCAGCGCGAGCGCGGCGTGGCCGACCACGATCCCGAGCCGCGAGACGCCGCCGATCAGCGCGTAGCCGGTCAGCGTGTCCGGATCCGACAGCTCGGGGGGCAGCAGCTCCGGCGCCGCGAGCAGCATCACCGCCGGCGCGACCACGAACTGCAGGCCGAGGACCCACGCTTCGGTCGTCCCGTGCGCCAGGCCCACCGCGAGCGCGGTCGGACGGGCCTCCGGGTCGCGGAGGGTCGCGGTCCGCCGATAGTACAGGTACCGCGAGGTCTCCTCGACGATCCCCGCCACGACCGACAGCGCCGCCCCCCACCCCAGCCGCTGGTGCGCGGGATCGTCCCC
>JBEBJW010001466.1:0-2182 GCA_040079715.1 Myxococcota bacterium
CGCCTGTAGTGGTCGAACAGTAGCCCATCCCGGGTCCGCACGGTACGGGCTCCGGATGGAACCACCGCGGTTGTTCGGGCTGTCGGACCTCCACGTCGGGCACGCCGCGAACCGGGCGTCGGTCGCGGAGATCCCTGCGCACCCCGGCGATTGGCTGATCGTCGCCGGGGACGTCGGCGAGTCCGAGGAGCACCTCGCGTGGACCCTCGACACGCTCGGGCCGCGGTACCAGCGGCTCGTGTGGGTCCCCGGCAACCACGAGCTGTGGACCACCACCAGCTCGCCGCTCCGCGGGGTCGCGAAGTACGACCGGCTGGTCGAGCTGTGCCGCGCGCGCGGCGTGTTGACCCCGGAGGATCCGTACCCGGTGTTCCCGGGCACCGATCTCGTGCTGGCGCCGCTGTTTCTCCTGTACGACTACTCGTTCTGCCCGGACGGGATGACCCCGGCCCAGGCGATCCACTGGGCCGCCGAGAGCGGGATCGTGTGCGCCGACGAGCACCGGCTGCACCCGGACCCGTACCCGTCGCGCGAGGCGTGGTGTCGGGCGCGGGTCGAGGCCACCCGGCGGCGGCTCGACGCGCTCCCGCCCGGGTCCCGGACGATTCTGGTCAATCATTGGCCGCTCCGGTCGGACCTGTGCCGGCTGTTCCGGATCCCGCGGTTCACCCCGTGGTGCGGCACCCGCGAGACCGAGGATTGGCACGTGCGGTACCGCGCGGCGCTGGTCGTCAGCGGCCACCTCCACATGCGGGCGACCGACTGGCGGGACGGCGTGCGGTTCGAGGAGATCTCGCTCGGGTACCCGCGCCAGTACGACGACCAGAAGGGCGCCCCCGGCTACCTCCGCCAGGTCTGGCCGGCGACGAGCCCTGCGCCTCCGTCCGGGACCGCCGGCCCGAGCTGGCACCGCTGAGCCGAACCAGCCCCGAGCGGTCGAGCGGGGAAACCCAGCGCGGGCCCCGACCGCGACCGCCCGCCCCGCACCGGTCGGCGAGTTGCGGTATCCTCCGACCCGTGGGGGGTCCGGGGCGCGTGAACGAGCTGCCACCATGGCTGGGCGCCATCACCCAGACGATGCCGTACCTGTGCGCTGCGATCGCGGCGACGTTGGTCGGAGCGGCGATCCTCGCCACCCGCCGGTCCCACCGCGCGCCGAAGCGGCAGGCCCCGCGCCGGAAGGTCGGGTTCGAGGAGCGGATGCGCGAGCTCGGCCTGGTCGAGGTCGACGACCCGATGGACGATCCGCCGGTGGTGCTCGAGGTCAGCACCGTCGTCCCCACCGGCATGCTCCAGGTCGGGATCGGCGACGCCGAGCAGACCGCGGTCCGGGGCAGCCGGCACATCGGCGACGCCGAGTTCGACCCGTGGTTCGAGGTCGAGGGGGAGCTCGAGGACCTCGCCCTGCTGTCGGCCGACGTCCGCCGGATCCTCCGGAACGTCGCGCGCAACACCCGCCCTCGGATCGCGTCGGGGTGGCTGACCCTGTCCGGCCCCGGCAACCTCGACGTCGACAGCCGGATCGCGCCGATGGTGGCGGTCGCGTCGGCGATCGAGGCCGCGGCGGTCGGAGACCCGGTGAGCCGGATCCGCCGGTTCGCCCAGGACCCCGACCCCGGCGTCCGGATGCGGTGCCTCGAGGTGCTGTCGAACCGCCCGCCGAGCCCGGTCGCGTCGGCGGTCGCGCGGGACCACCTCGACGACCCGGACCCGATCGTCCGGACCCTCGCCGCGGTCCTCGCGCGCGACTCGAGCCGGCTCGTGTCGATCGCCCAATCGGAGGACACGCCCCCAGGCGTCCGGCGCCGCGCCGCCCGCGCCCTGCTCCACACCGGGTCGAAGGAGGAGCAGTTCGCCGCCGCGACCGCCCTCGCCTCCGGCCCGACCCCGCTCCACTCGGTCGCGTACGAGCTGTGCGAGCCGCTCGGCGGGGTGGCGGAGCCGGTGCTGATCGAGCTCGTCGGCTCGCCGAACCTCGACGTGGCGAAGGGCGCCGCGGGTCGCCTCGCGAAGATCGGCACGATCCGCGCGATCCCGGCCCTGCGCGAGTTTCAGGAGCGGACCGGGCAGCTCGAAGGACCGCTCCGACCGGAGCTCGCCCGGGCGATCCAGTCGCTCCGGTCGACCCCGTCGCTGCCGAAGCGCACGGACGAGCCGACCCGGCCGCTCCCCGCCGCGTCCC
>JBEBJW010001467.1:0-2177 GCA_040079715.1 Myxococcota bacterium
GGGCAGCGAGCGCCGCCGGGCCTGCGCGTGGGTCCACCGGCTGCTCGACGGGCGCCGAGATCCCGCGTCGGCGGTGGTTCGGGCCCTCGCCGACGATGACGACGTCGATCTCGCCACGGTGTGCGCCGCGGCGGGGTGGTTGTCCGGCCGTCGCGCTGTGGACGACGCCAGGGACGACGCTGTCGTAGACGTGATCGACCGCGCCGCCGGCGAAGACCGCCTTCGCCTGTCCGCCGCCCGCCGGCGGGTCCACGACGATCACGCCCCGGAGCTGTCCCTCGCCCTGGCAGACCCCCGACTCCGGTCGGTGCCGGCGCGGGCCCTCGCCGTCCCCCTGCTCCGGGGGGCGCACGGCGGGATCCTGGCCGATACGCTGCTCGATCGCGTGCTCGAGGTCGGGTTCGTCGCGGTGGCCCTCGCGGTGAACGTGGTGCCGGAGCAGATCGTGGCCTGGCTCGCCGAGCCGCGGACCCGCCGGTTCGGGTGGACGTTCGGGCGGACCTGCGCGACGTACGAGGTGCTCGCGGCGCTGCTCGAGCTCGAGCCGCCGACCGATCCCGCCGACCGGGCGGCGTGGGCCCGGGCGCTGGCGGAGCTGGCGGATCCGGCCGCGTACGCAGTCCTCGAGCAGGTCGGCGACCCGGCGGCGCTCCGACGGGCGGCGATCCTGCTCGGTCGCGCCTGACGAGATAGTCGACCGTGACGGTCCGGAACGGACCGCAGGAGGCACAGATGGCCGGGGTGGACCGCCGGATCCCGATCCGTACCCTGCTCTCGACCGCGACGGTCGGGGCGGAGCTCACCGTCACCGGGTGGATCCGGAACGCGCGGTTCAGCAAGAACGTCAGCTTCGTCCACCTGTTCGACGGCTCCACCCCCAAGACGCTCCAGGTCGTGTTCCCGGCCGGGCTGGTCGACGACGCGCTCCAGTCGCGGCTCGTGTTCGGGGCGGCGGTCCGGGTGGTCGGCGAGATCGTGCCGTCGCCGGGCACCGAGCAGCCGTTCGAGGTCCGGGCCGCCCGGGTCGAGGTGATCGGTGACACCGACGCCGCCCAGTTCCCGCTCCAGAAGAAGGCGACGTCGATGGAGCACCTCCGGACGGTCGCGCACGTCCGCCCGCGGACCAACACCCACCAGGCCGTGTTCCGGGTCCGCAACGCCCTGTCGTGGAACATCCACCGGTTCTTCCAGGAGCGCGGGTTCCTGTGGATCCACACCCCGATCATCACCGGGATCGACGCCGAGGGCGCGGGCGAGATGTTCCCGATCGCCAACGCGGCAGAGTTCTTCGGGCACCCCGCCGCGCTCACCGTGTCCGGTCAGCTCGAGGTCGAGTGTTTCGCCCAGTCGCACACCGACGTGTACACGTTCGGGCCGACGTTCCGGGCCGAGAACAGCAACACCCCGCGCCACGCGGCCGAGTTCTGGATGATCGAGCCCGAGATGGCGTTCGCGGACCTGTCCGACGTGATCGCCCTCGCCGAGTCGTTCGTGCGGGAGGTCGCGCTCGCCACCCTCGCCCAGTGCGCCGACGACTTCGCGTTCTTCTCCCAGCGGATCGCGCCCGGGGTCCCGGAGGCGGTCGCCGAGGCGGTCAAGAAGCCGTTCGCCCGGATCACGTACCGAGAGGCGCAGGAGATCCTGGCGAAGTCCGGAAAGACGTTCGAGTACCCGATCGGGTTCGGCAGCTCGATGCAGTCCGAGCACGAGCGGTTCCTGGCCGAGGAGCACTTCCAGGGGCCGGTGTTCGTCACCGACTACCCGTGGGAGCAGAAGTCGTTCTACATGCGGATGAACCCGGACCAGGAGACGGTCGCGGCGACCGACCTGCTGGTGCCCCGGATCGGCGAGATCATCGGCGGGTCGCAGCGCGAGGAGCGGCTCGACGTGCTGATCGCCCAGATGGAGCGCCGGAAGATGAGCCCGGATCCGCTGTGGTGGTACCTCGACCTGCGCCGGTGGGGCACCACCCCGCACGGCGGGTTCGGGCTCGGCCTCGAGCGGATGCTGATGTGGATGACCGGGATGGCGAACATCCGGGACGTGATCCCGTTCCCGCGGGTCCCCGGTTCGGCCGAGTTCTAGGAGCGCTCGGGAATGCTCCCTTCAGGGAGCGTTCACGCGCTCCTGACGCGAGTCTTCGGGCCGCCGTCCCGGCTCGCTGGGACGACTCGGAG
>JBEBJW010001468.1:0-2174 GCA_040079715.1 Myxococcota bacterium
GAGCGGGCTGGAGACGGTCCGAGACGGCACCGCGCCGCTGCAGGTGGGGGTGTCGTTCCGGCGGGACGCGCCGGACGCCTGGAACGCGCTCCTCGACCAAGCGGACGTGACGGCTACCGCGCCCGTGCTGACGATGCAGTTCGATCGGGACCGAATGAGCTACGCGATCGCGGCGCTGTCGCCGTCGGTGACCACCGCGCGGGTGGTCCTGTGGGTCGCCGACGGGGTCGCAGGCGCCGACAGTGACATGAGCGTCGGCCTCAACCCCACCGGCACACCCGACCAGGGGCCGAGCCCGGCCGGCGCGACCATCGCCGGCCGCCCCGCGGCGACCCTCACCTGGTCGACGCCTCCGTCCCCGGGTCCTGGGCAGCAGCTCGCCGTGCAGCTCGACGCGTTGGCTGGCGTACTCGACGGCACGAAGGTCGATCCGACGAAGCTCCTCGACGTGATCGTGCTCCTCGATCTGGACTTCGGATGAGCGACGACCGGACGAAGTCGGGGGCCACGGCGCACGCAGCTGTGTTCCCTGGCTGGCGAGATGGGAGAGACCAGATCCGATCGGGATCAGAGACGGAGTGAACAGGTTCGCCTTCGTAGACAACCGCCCGATCGTGGCCCGAGATTCCTCGGGTTTCGAGGTGGAGGTACTCGTTGGCAGCTCGTACCAGGAGGTGGGTACCGGCATCATCGAGCCGTATGGCCACACTGCGGTACGGGTGTTCGGAGAGGGATACGACTACACGTACGACTTCGGTCGCTACCAGGGTTCCACCGGCGAACTGGGCGCCGAGGGACCCGGCATCCTCCGGCGTTGGACCGACTTCGGAAAGTACATCAGTCTGCAGAAGAGCAAGGGTGCGGGGACGCCCAACGAGCGCACCACGACCGGCTACGTCTATGCAACCACGCGCCAACAGGACAAGGACACCATCCGCTACCTCGATGCGATGTTTCAGGCTGCGACGAGCGTTCCACAACCTCAATCGAGCCGCTCTGGCGTGGTCGACGTCACACGGTTGGCGACCGACTACCACGGCCTGTTCTTCAACTGTACGACTCTGAGCGTGGACGCTGTAGAGGCCGGTGTCGGCGGCGACCTCGACGTGGCTTCGGAGAATCAGGGCCGGGGATTGAGCCCGACCGAAATGAAGGTGGCGAGACTGCGGAACGGGGGCGCGTGGCCTGCAGAGATCTTCACTCCCGCCGACCTCAAGAAGGTGCTGGATGCCAAGGCACCCCCGAGCTCCGGGTCGCCCGAGTTGATCTATCGCGTGGAACAGTGGAACTCGAGTGGCGGGCACGTCGTGCTCCAGGACGAGGAACGCTCGCCGACGGAACCACTTCGTTCGACTGCGACCAGACTCGAAGGGGGTGTTCTTCCATGAGGTGGACTTCGTATTCGGTCGCATTTTTCGCTCTCCTCCTCGGGGTCGTGGTCGGAGTGATCGCGCGTGGCGCGGTCGAGAGGCGTTCATACGTTCGTACTGGAGCGCCGATCTACATCCGGGTCGTCCAGGACGACGAGGCCCGATCGGTGACCGAGTGCAGGCTGCCAGCAGGGATTGTGCTGCGCGAGGAGGGACCACCCTACGATGGCGTACGCTTCTACCTGCTGCATCTGGTCTCCGAGACCGACCCACCGCCGCTGTCTCCAGCGTCGATCGAGGATCAGACTTCGTTTACGTTTCAGGCAACGACCGACGAAGGCAGCACCGAGTACGAACGGTGACCGGTGGCGTTCCTCGCGGAGGTCGTAGCGCCAGTGACCAGGGCTCGACCTGGCATTCGCCGCGGATTGCACGGCGTGAGCCTGTTCGACCAGCCCGCCCTCGCGGACTGGCTCGCGCTCGACGTCGCCACCGGGCGCTGGCGCGAGCTCGCCCGGCCGGTCGAGGGCGCCTCACCCCTCCCGACCCAGCTCGATCGCGAGCTGGTGGCCGATCGGCAACACGTCGCTCGCGACCACGTCGCCCATCGGCCCCGCGTCTCGGGCGGCGATCGCGAGCGCCCCGAGCGCGCGCCGCAGGTCGAGCTCACGCCGAAACGCGAGCGCGCCCCGGATCTCGAACGGACTCGCCACCCGCACCCCCGAGGACCGAGCTCTTACTCCGCCCCGGCGTCTCGCGTCCCCGCCTCCGCGGCGAGCACGGCCGGGAGGCCCTCGCGGAGCA
>JBEBJW010001469.1:0-2173 GCA_040079715.1 Myxococcota bacterium
GCACCAGGCTCCCCTTCAGCCACAGCGCGATCCCCCACCCGAGCCCGAGCAGGACCGGAGACGCGCCCCGACCGGGCTCTCGGCTCGCGGTCCACCACACGAGGGCCGAGACGATCGCGATCACGAACGTCTCCGGCAGAAACACCGCCGCGTAGCACACCCAGTACGGGTGAAACGCCAACGCCGCCAGCGCGACCAGTCCCCACCGCTCGCCGAGCCACCGCCGCGCGGTCCACCACACCGGCGCGAGGGTCGCCGACGACGCCGCCCACTGCGCGACCGACAGCACACCGAACGCGACCGGACGGCCGATCAGCGCCTCGAGGCGGAGCAGCCCCGCGAACAGCGCCGAGTACCCGAGCTGCTTCTGGAGGTCCGACGGCTCGAACGTCCCGGCGGCGAGGCGCACCGCCCGGTCGTGGAGGAACGCCATGTCCGAGTACAGCGACGCCTCCAGCGGGTGGTGGCGGAACACCATCCACGCGCGGACCAGCGTCCCGAGCATCACGAGCACCGCGGCCACCCGGCTCGGCGTCATCCCGACCTCCCGCCGCCCGAGGGAATCCCGGTCCGGTCTCCGATTGGTGCCAATCGGAGACGCTCATGCCAATGCCTCGTGCGGCGTTCCCCCACATCGGGGGACGAGGGACCCGGCACCCGGGTCTCGTGGAGGTCGTCGTGATGAAGTTGGGGATTGGCGTTCGTGGGTTGGTGGTCGCGCTCGGGCTCGGGTGGGCGACCGGCGCCGCAGCGGCGGACAAGGGCTACATCCGCGCGGACGACACGGTGAAGACGTTCGACGCCCTGGGGAAGGGCGCGGCCCTCCAGCTGGCGCAGGTCAAGGACGAGGTCGCGTTCTCGCTCCACAAGACCGGCAAGGCCGACCTGCTGGTGATGGTCCGCCCGGAGGAGGACGCCGACGCCCGGATGTTCGTCGTGACCCTGCACGCGCTCGACAAGGCCATGGACGGGCGGTTCGACGACTTCTGGATCGGCGGGGTCGACGGGCTCGGCCTCGACGGCCTGCTGGAGGTCACCTCCGGCCTGGAGCTGCCCGGCGACACCGTGTCCGGGATGTTCGATCCGCTGGAGGGCTTCGACGGCCTCGGCGACCCGATGGCCGGGTTCGACACGCTGTGGCCCGAGCTCGGGATGGACGTGACCCTGGTGGATCCGTCGATGGCGTTCTCGTCGAGCCAGGTGTCCGACGCGATCACCGCGTTCGGCCGGGGCACCCAGATCGCGGGCGGCACGGTGGTGGTCGTCGGCGTGGCGACGCTCCAGCCCGAGGTCGTCGGCCTGGGAGCGGCGATCTTCGGCGTGGGCTCGGCGATCGTCGAGGTCGCCGAGGTGGTCGAGTGGATCGAAGGGGGCAGCTCGTCGTCGTCCAGCTCCGGTGGGTCCAGCTCCGGCGGCAGCTCGTCGTCCAGCTCCGGGGGCTCTTCGAGTTCGTCGTCGTCCGGCGGCTCGTCCAGCTCGTCGTCCAGCAGCTCCAGCAGCTCCAGCAGCTCGTCGTCCAGCTCCAGCAGCTCCAGCAGCTCGTCGTCGTCGAGCTCGTCGTCCGGCGGCTCGTCCAGCTCGTCCAGCAGCTCGTCCGGCGGGTCCAGCTCGTCGTCGAGCTCGTCGTCCGGCGGCTATTCCAACCCCAACGACGGGGACGACTGCAAGGACGGCACCACCCCGACGGTCAGCCACACCGGGTACACCGACGGGAGCTCCGACACCGACAGCGGCTGCGCCGAGCTGACGATCGGGACCGCTCCGGAGGTCGACCAGGTGATGATCGCCGCGATGGCGAACGTGCTGTGGGAGGTGTTGGTCAACCCGAACCCGTACGAGACCGACGGTCAGTACCGCACGACCTCCGACGGCGGGCACTCCGCCGCGCTCTACCCCGGGTGCGATCCGTGGGTGCCGCCCGGGGACTGCATCTGAGCCCACCGGTCGAGCGCGGGCACCGACAAGATCGGGCCCGCCTCGACCCGGACCTCGGCCTCGATCGGGTGGAGCGCTCCGTCGAGCACCCCCGGTCAGCCCCACACCGCGCTCATCGCGCCGCCCGCAGGCCGAGCTTCGGCAGCCGCGCGCCGACGGTCTCCGCCCGGAGCGCCAAGGCCAGCGCGAGGTCCCGCGCCTGGACCGCGAGCTCCGGCACCGACGTGCTCTCCCAGGT
>JBEBJW010001470.1:0-2172 GCA_040079715.1 Myxococcota bacterium
CGACGGTCCGCTGGCAGCCAGTCGGCGCCGCTCGGGTGACGGAGGCGATCCGCCCGTACGGGCTGTTGGCGCGGTTGCGCAAACCCGCGTAACCGCTGCGCGACCGAATTCCGGACCCTCCGGTCCCCCTTGCGGCAAGTTCGCGGTACCCTGGGCGGCGATGAGCCTCCAACGATCGACCGCAGCAGAGCTGGTGGTGTCGCTGGCGCGACGCGCCGCCAACCGGGGCGGGGTGCCAGCCACCAGCGGCGAGTTCTCGGTCCGGCTCGGCCCCGACCGGTTCCTGATCGCCGCCGGCGCCGATCAGGGCGCGCTCGAGGCGGTGCTCGAGGTCGACGGGCACGGGCGCCCGCGGATGCCGGGCCGACGCCCGCCGACCGAGACCGGGCTCCACCTGTCGCGGTACGCGGCGGACGCGCGGATCGGCGCGATCGTCCACGTCCACTCCACCAACGCGGTCCTCGCGTCGCGGCGGTTCGCCGACGCGGTGGTGCTCGAGGGGTTCGAGCTGCTCAAGGCGTTCGCGGGGTGCTCGACCCACGAGGCGCGGCTGGTGGTGCCGATCGTCGACAACCACCAGGATCTCGCGGTGCTCGCCGAGCGGGCCGAGGCGGCGATCGCGGCGGTCGGGTCGACCTGGGCGTACCTCGTGCGCGGCCACGGGCTGTACACCTGGGGCCCGGATCCGGACCAGGCCGATCGGCACGCCGAGGCGCTCGACATCCTGCTCCACTACGCGTGGCTCGAGGCGCGGTAGCGCTCACCGGCGGCGGCGGCGCTTGTACACCACCGCCAGCACCTTCGCGACGGGGCCGTACAGCGAGGCCGGCACGCGCTTGCCCCGCGGGACCTGAGCGTACAGCGCGCGGGCCAGGAGCCGATCCTCGACCCGCGGGATCCCCTGGCGGTACGCCTCCTGTCGCAGCCGGACCGCCAGGTGGTCGATCGCCTTGACCACCACGACCGGGGCCGCGTCCACGCCGTGCCGGTACCGCAGGCCGACGGCGAAGTGGGTCGGGTTGGTGACCAGCACGTCGGCCTCCTTGAGCTGACGCATCACGTTCCGGGTCGCGATCTCGCGCATCCGGCGGCGCCGCTGGGCCCGGACGTGCGGGTCGCCTTCGCTCTCCTTGTGGTCGTCCTTGACCTCCTGATCGGTGCGCTTCAGGTTCTGCCACCAGGTGAACGCCGACCAGCCGTAGTCGACCGCCGCCAGCGCCACCATCACCGGCACCGCGTTGACCACCAGCCCCCACCCGAGGTCGGCGAGCAGCGGCCCGAGCTGCGCCGCCGGCAGGCTCGCGACCCGCGGCAGCGTCTCGACCCGCTGGCTGACCGCGTACGCGGTGACGCCCCCGAGCGCTGCGACGTGGAGGATCCCCTTCGCGAGCCCGACCAGCGGCTCCCGCGACAGGTACAGCCGCTGGAACGTCGCCCACGGGTCGAGGTGGTCGAGCCGGGCCTCGAACACCCGGGGGGCGATCTGGAACCGCGTCTGGGCGAACCCGAGCACCGTCCCGGCGAGCCCGGCGGCGACCAGCGGGATCCCGGCCGCCGACGCGATCGCGACCAGCGCCGACTGGAACAGCCCGACCGCCGACGGCAGATCGAGGCTCGTGCCCCGCCCGAACGACATCCGCGCGAACTCGACCACCGGCGCGGTGATCGCCGCCCCCGCCATCGACAGCGTCGCCGCCACCGCGATCGTCGACCCGACGCCGGACAGCTCGGGGGAGCGCGGGAGCTCGCCGCGATCCGCCGCGTCGCGGAGCTTCTTCTCGCTCGGGTCGTGTTTCTTGTCCTCGGCGTCGGCCACGTCAGGTCCCCACGATCCGCCGCCCGAGCTCGGCGACCGCGTCGGTCATCCGGGCGGCGTGGATCGTGATCAGCCACGGCAGCGACACCGCCAGCATCCCGACCCCGACCGCCCCGGTCAGCGTCGTGCCGACCGAGAAGAACGCGTGCATCCGCGGCGCGAGCTTCGACAGCAGCGCGATCCACACGTGGATCAGCCACACCATCGAGACGACCGGCGCGGCGAGCTGCACCCCGAGCGACAGGCACCCGGCGACCGCCGCCGGCTGGGCGGTGGCGGCAACCCGTCGCGCCTGGGCGCGGGCCTCACTCACGTGCCGCCGATACCCGAGGTCGATCCACAGCAGAGCCTGATGA
>JBEBJW010001471.1:0-2170 GCA_040079715.1 Myxococcota bacterium
ACCCGAACGGACGGGCCGTGACCAGCGGAGGCGAGGGCACGGCGTCACGCGCAGATCGGCGGCCGGCGGTCGCGCCACGGGTGGGCCGCTTCGAGCTGTGCCGCCACCCGGATCAGCGTCGCTTCGTCGCCGAGCCGGCCCGCGAGCTGGATCCCCACCGGCAGGCCGTCGGCGGTGGTGTGGAGCGGGAGGGAGATCGCGGGCTGACCCGTCTGGTTGAACAGCTGGGTGTTCGGCGTCTTCTCGAGGTTCGTCTCCGCGAGCGCGTCGAGCACCCGCCGGAGGATCGCCGGGACCGGCGCCGCCCGCAGCGCCGCGAGGCCGATCCGCTCGCTCGCCTTGAGCGCGAGCTCGCCGATCCGGACCGGCGGGTACGCGGCCGACGCGCACAGGAACAGGTCGTACGTCGCGTGGAACCGGCCGGTGGCCCGCGCCGCGTCGTGGATCGCCTCGCGGGCGTGCTCGAGCTCGATCGCCGGCAGCGTCCGGCCGAGCTGCACCAGGAACCAGGTTGCCGGCTCGAACGACGCCGCGGTCGGGGTGATCCCGCGCCACCGCCCGAACGCCTCGACCTCGCCGGCGATCCCGACCGCCACCTGGGTCAGGTACGCGCGGACCAGCCGGTCGCGGTCGATCTTCGGCGCGGCCTCCTCGACGTGGTGGCCGAGCGCGGCGAGCCGGTTCGCGGTGGCCTTCACCGCCGCGACGTTCTCGGGGTGGATGTCCCGCCCGAACAGCGACCGGGCGGAGAACCCGATCCGCAGCTTGCCCGGGTCGGCGCCGACCTCCGCCGCGAGCGGGCGGGCGAGCGGGGGCGCCGCGTACGGATCGCCCGGCATCGGGCCGGCCATCACGTCGATCAGCGCGGCGGTGTCCCGCACCGACCGGGTCATCCCGCCCCACTGGACGTAGCCGCCCCACGCCTCGCCCTGATCCGGGCCGAGCGGGACCCGCCCGCGGGTGCACTTCAGCCCGACCAGGCCGCAGTTGCTGGCCGGGATCCGCAGCGAGCCGCCGCCGTCGCCGCCGTGGCCGATCGGCACCGCCCGCGCCGCGACCAGCGCCGCCGGGCCGCCGGACGAGCCGCCGGTCGAGTGGTCCGGGTTCCACGGGTTGCGGGTCGGGCCGCGCCACGCGGGCTCGGTGGTGCCGAGGATCGCGAGCTCGGGGCAGCTCGCCTTCGCGACGAACACGAACCCGGCCCGCCGCAGGCGCGCGATCGCCTCGGAGTCGTGGTCGGGGACCCACCCGTCCATGAACCGGGTGCTGGCGGTGTACGGGACCCCGCGGACGAACCCGTCGAAGTCCTTGACCACCATCGGCACGCCGCGGAACGGCCCGTCCGGCGGACCCTCGGCCGCGGTCGCCCGCGCCTCGTCGTACATCCGGTGGACCACCGCGTTCAGCGGTCCGTTCACCGCCTCGATCGACGCGATCGCGCGATCGACCAACGCGGACGGGGTGGTCTCGCCGCGGGCCACCCGGGCCGCGAGCTCGGTCGCGTCACACTCGGCGTAGTCGTTCACTTGCACCGTCCGACCCGGATCCGCGGAGCGGCGGGGTCCACCAGGGGTTTGTCGCCGAGGCAGCCTTCGGCCCGATCCGCCTGCTCGTACAGGACCTCGCGCAGCAGCGGCCCCGTCTCGACCACCGGGGCGCCGGCGAACGCGGGGCCGAGGTCGTCGCCGCCGTTGACCAGGAAGTCGCTGGTGACCACGCGGTACGTCCGGGCGTCGTCGAGGGGCGCGCCCCCGACGGTGACCTCGCACAGCCGGTCGCGCTCGAACTCCTCGACCGCGCCGTCCCCGTCGAGGTCGGACCCGCCGGTGCGGTCGGGATCGAGGCCGTACCTGGCCCCGGCGAGCTGGAGCAGCCCGTGGGCGCCGCTCGCGCCGATCCGGAGCGCGGTGCGGAGCTGGGCCCCGGTCAGGGTGACCACCACCGCGCGGTTGTCGAACGGCATCACCCGCTGGAGGGTCTCGCGGCGCACGGTGCCGGCCGGCAGGTCCGCCCGGATCCCGCCGCTGTTCTGGAGCGCCACGTCAGCCCCGGGGAACGCGGCGAGCAGCGCGTCGGCCATCCAGCTCCCGAGGTCGGACGCCCCGGTCCGATCGCGGGCGAGCGGCCGGCTCGCGCACCCGAGCTCGTCGCACAGGCTGCCGGCCTCGGC
>JBEBJW010001472.1:0-2165 GCA_040079715.1 Myxococcota bacterium
AGCGAACGGGGGTGGCGGGCGATCGCGCGGGCCGTTCGGTCGTCGTTGCGGTATGCGGATATCCGAATGACCGGAGATGCTCGATGAGCCGCTGGCACGACGGCCACCCGCCCCCGCTCGCCGTGGCGCCGCTCCCCGAGGGGCCGCGCAGCACGCACCCCCCGCGGTTCCTGGTGCTGTACGGATCGTTGCGCGAGCGGTCGTACAGCCGGCTGCTCGCCGAAGAGGCCGCCCGGATCCTGGTGTCCCTCGGCGGCGAGGTCCGGTGGTTCCACCCGCACGCGCTGCCGATGAAGGGCCCCGGCCTCGACGACCACCCGAAGGTCCTCGAGCTGCGCGAGCTGTCGCTGTGGTCCGAGGGCCAGGTGTGGTGCTCGCCCGAGATGCACGGCGCCATCACCGGCGTGTTCAAGAACCAGATCGACTGGATCCCGCTCCCGGCCGGGGCGGTCCGCCCGACCCAGGGGCGCACGCTCGCGGTGATGCAGATCAGCGGCGGCAGCCAGTCGTTCAACGCGGTCAACACGCTGCGCCTGCTCGGGCGGTGGATGCGGATGATCACCATCCCGAACCAGTCGAGCGTGCCGAAGGCCTACCAGGAGTTCCACGACGACGGGACGATGAAGGACTCGGAGCTCCGCGACCGCGTGGTGGACGTGATGGAGGAGCTCTGGCGGTTCACGCTGCTCACCCGCGACCTGCGCGAAGTCCTCGTCGACCGGTACAGCGAGCGGCGCGAGGCCGCCGCGAACGCCCCGCCGTCCGGCGACCGACCCCAGGACCGGATCGGCAAGGAGATCGCGTGACCTCCCCGGACCAGCTCGCCGACGTGTTCAAGGCGGCCAGCGAGCCGATTCGGCTCCGGATCCTGGGGCTGCTGGCCCACGGCGAGCTGTGCGTGTGCCACCTCCACGACGCGCTCGAGGCCCCGCAGCCCACCGTGTCCCGCCACCTCGGGGTCCTGCGGCACGCCGGGCTCGTGCGGGCGCGGCGCGAGGGGTCGTGGGTCCACTACGCCCTCACCGAGTCGGCCGAGCGCTGGCTCGAGCCCGTCCTCGCCACCTACCGGGCGGACGACGCGCTCGCCGCCCGGTGCCGGGAGCTCCGCGGATGCACCTGACGTTCCTCGATCGGCCCACGCGGTTCCTCCTGTTCACCGGCAAGGGCGGCGTCGGAAAGACCGCGCTCGCCTGCGCGACGGCGCTGCGCCTCGCGGACGAGGGCCGCCGGGTGCTGCTCGTGTCGACGGACCCGGCGTCGAACCTCGGCGAGATGCTGGGCGCGCAGCTCACGACCCACCCGACGCCGATCCCGGGCGTCGACCGATTGTTCGCCCTCGATCTGGACCCGGAGCGCGCCGCTGCCGAGTACCGCGAGCGGGTGATCGCGCCGTACCGGCCGATCTGGACCGCCGAGCAGGTCGCCGGGCTGACCGAACAGCTCGCCGGCGCGTGCACGGTCGAGATCGCCGCGTTCGACGCGTTCACCGAGCTGCTCGCCGGCGAAGCTCCGTTCGACCACGTGGTGTTCGACACCGCCCCGACCGGCCACACGCTGCGCCTCCTCGGCCTCCCGCGCGCCTGGACCGGGTTCCTGGAGTCCACGACCGACGGGGCGTCGTGCCTGGGCCCGCACGCGGGGCTGAAGACGCAGCAGGCCAGGTTCGCCACGGCGAAGGACGCGCTGGCCGATCCGGCGCGGACCACCGTGGTCCTCGTGACCCGCCCCGACGGCGCCGCCCTCCGGGAGGCCGCGCGGACCGCGCACGAGCTCGACGAGCTCGGCATCGGGAACCAGCACCTCGCGGTCAACGGGGTGTTCGTCGCCGCGGATCCGTCGGACGGGGTAGCGGCGGCGCTCGAACGGCGGGGGAAGGACGCGCTCGCCGCCATGCCCGGGGCGCTCGCGGGCCTGCCGACCGCCCGGATCCCGCTGCGTCCGTTCGACATGGTCGGCGTGGGCGCGATCCGCGGCCTCCTGGCCGGGGGGACCGCTCCGGAGCTCGATCCGCCGGAGGTCCCCGCGCTGCCGTCGCTGCGGTCGCTGGTCGACGCGATCGAGGCGCCCGGGCGTGGGTTGATCCTGGTGATGGGCAAGGGCGGAGTCGGCAAGACCACGATCGCCGCCGCCGTCGCGGCCGAGCTCGCGACCCGCGGCCACTCCGT
>JBEBJW010001473.1:0-2160 GCA_040079715.1 Myxococcota bacterium
CGCGACCCCGAGCCCGGCTGCGGCCGCCTGGGCGAGGGTCGCCGACGACGAGGCCCGCAGCACGGTGCGCCGGTTCGGGACGTGGTGGGCGAGCCACCTTCGCTCGAGCGACAGCGCGAGGGCGTCGTCCGGCTCGAGCCAGTCGAGCTCGGCCCACGGCGTGGCGGGATCCGCGTGGCCGAACAGCGCGATCGGGATCGCCCCGAGGCGCCGCCCCCGCAGATCCGCCCGGTCCGGCGGCAGCAGGCGCACCGCGAGGTCGGCCTCGCCGCCCGCCAGGTTCGCCAGCGCGTTCGACGCGGACAGCTCGACCCGCAGCTCGGGCCACCGGTCGCGGAGCCGCGGCAGCGCCGGCGCGAACAGCCAGGTCGACAGCTCCTCGACCGTCGCGATCCGGACCGTCCCGCGGACCGTCTCCCGCAAGCCCGACGCGCGGCGGACCACCTCGTGGACCGCGGTCTCTGCGGACTCGAACAACGGCAGCAGCTCGGCGGCGGCGGTCGACAGCCCGACGCCGTGCCGCTCCCGCCGGAACAGCGAGGTCCCGAGCTCGCCTTCGAGGGCGGCGATCCGGCGGCTGACGGTCGACTGGGTGGTGCCGAGGGCCCGGGCGGCGGCGGTGAAGCTGCCGGTGCGGGCCACCTCCAGGAACAGCGGCAGGTCCGACCACTCCACCCGACCTCCAGCCATGCAGTCGTGCATCACGGGTATCGCGTTCGGGCTCGTCCCATGCACCGATCGATCGGCTACCCTCCACCTGGCGGGAGGTCGAGGTGGACATCGACGTGTGCTGGGTCGGGACCGCGACGGTCTTGATGGAGATCGGTCCGCTGCGGGTCCTGACCGACCCCGCGCTGAACGTGACGCCGTCGTCGCGGTACGCGGCCGGGTTCGGCCTCCACTACCGGCGGACCGAGGTCCCGCGGCTCCCGCCGGAGGGCCTCGGACGGATCGATCTGGTCCTGCTGAGCCACGACGAGCACGGCGACAACCTCGACGAGGCGGGGCGGGCGCTGCTGCCGACCGCCGGGGTGGTGGTCACGACCGAGTCCGGCGCCGCGCGGCTCGCCGCGACCGACGCCGCGGGCGCCACCCGGTACGTCGGCCTGGCGCCCGGGGAGACGACGACGGTGTCGCGCGACGGGTTCACCCTCGAGATCACGGCCACGCCGGCCCGCCACGGACCGCCCGGGTCGCTGCCGCTGGTCGGCCCGGTGATCGGGTTCGCGCTCGCGTGGGACGGCCAGGAGCACGGCGTGGTGTATGTCTCCGGCGACACCGTCCACACCGCGGCGGTCGACGCCTTGGCGGACGAGCTCCGGGTCGGCACCGCGTTCCTCCACGTCGGGGCGGCGACGTTCCCGATCCTCGGGCGGGTGACGATGAACGGCCACGGCGCGGCGCGGATCGTCGACGCGCTCGACCCGACGGTCGTGGTCCCGATCCACCAGCGCGGGTGGTCGCACTTCCGCGAGCCGCCGGCCGAGACGATCCGGACCCTCGCCGACGCGGGGTACGCCGATCGGCTCGAGGTGTTGATCCCGGGGACCTGGACCACGCTGTCGCCCTGACGGATCGCCGCGCCGGGCTACGGGACCGCGTACCGAGCGGCCTTGTCGTCGAGGGGCAGCGAGGCTGCGGCGGCGGACTCGGCGAGCAGGGCGTCGAGGGGCACGATCTCGGGCGGACGGCCATCGAGCGGCGCGGTCTCCCGGAACACCACGGTCGCGAGCGGATACACCCGATCGACCGCCGCCAGCGACGGCCCCACCTCGGCGACCACCGCGTCGAGGGCGAGATCGAGGCCCCCCGGGTCCGGTGGGAGCGCGACCCCGGACAGCCACCGCGCGGTGTCCGGCGCGAGGCGGACCGACACGACCTCGACCACCACGCGGTCCGCGCCGGTGAGGTCCAGCACGGGTCGCCAGGCGACCGACTCGCCGGGCCGCAGCCGATCGTCGACGAGGCGCTTCGCCGGGCGCCCGGTCGCGTCGTCGCCCCAGTCCCACCGCTGGCCGATCCGGCGCAGGTCTCGGCCGAGGACCGCGCCGGAGGCGTCGACCGCCCGGGCCTCGACCCGGAGGTGTCGCTCGGGGTCACCGGTCGGGACGAGGTGGCCGGACCGGGCGTTCGTGAGCGTCACGACCAGCGGGCCGTGGT
>JBEBJW010001474.1:0-2156 GCA_040079715.1 Myxococcota bacterium
GAGCCCGCAGTGGGTCGCGTACACCGGCGCCGCGACCGGACTCGGCGACCGGTGGCTCGAACACGTCCACCCCGACGACGTGGGCGCGACCCGGGCCGGGTGGGCGCGGGCGATCGACACCGGCGAGACGCTCGACGTCGAGGCCCGGATCCGACGACACGACGGGGCGTTCCGGTGGTTCAAGATCCGGGCCCGCCCGACCCGCGACGAGCACGGGCGGATCAACCGGTGGTTCGGCTCGAACACCGACATCCAGGATCTGCGCGACGCCCAGGAGATGATGCGCGAGCTGAACCACGACCTCGAGTCGCGGGTCCTGGCCCGCACCGAGCAGGTCCGCGCGGTGGCCGAGCAGCTCCGGGTCGCCCACCGGATGTCGAAGATCGGGCGGTGGGAGCTCGATCTGGTCACCGGGCGGGTCGCGTGGTCCGAGGAGCTGTACCGGCTGACCGGGCGGGATCCGGCGTCGCCGCCTCCGGACTACGACGCGCACGAGGAGCTGTTCACCCCGGAGTCGTGGGCCGACCTGCAGCACGCGATCGAGCGGAGCCGGGTGACCGGGGCCCGGTACGTCGCCACGGTCGAGCTGATCCGGCCGGACGGGACGCGCCGGACCGCGGTGGTCCGCGCCGAGGCAGTCCGGGACGGCGCGGGGGTGGTGGTCCGCCTGGTCGGCACGCTCCAGGACGTGACCGAGCTCGTCGAAGCGAAGTCGGCGATGGGCCAGCTGTCCGAGCGGCTGACCCTGGCGACGTCCGCCGCCATGATGGGGATCTGGGACTGGGACGTGCGCCAGAACGTGCTCGTGTGGGACGACACGATGTACCGGCTGTACGACGTGCCGAAGGACCGGTTCGCCGGCGCGTACGAGGCGTGGCACGCGGCCCTCCACCCCGACGATCGGGCGCCCGCCGCCGCCGCCCTCGCCGAGGCGGTCGCGACCGGGGGCGAGTTCCGCTCCGCGTTCCGGACGGTCACCTCGACCGGAGAGATCCGCCACCTGCGGGCGGCGGCGCGCGTCCACCATGATCCGGTCACCGGCAGCCCTCGGGTGATCGGGGTGAACTGGGACGTGACCGATCAGCGCCAGGTCGAGCTCGCCCTCCAGGGGAGCGAGGGGATGCTGCGGGGGATCCTCGCCCACGCCGGGTCGTCGATCGTCGCGACCGACCCGGACGGCACGATCACCCACTTCAACCGGGCGGCGGAGGAGCTGCTCGGGGTGTCCGCCGCGGACGCGATCGGGCATTGGTCGCCGATCGTGTTTCACGACCCGGAGGAGCTCGCCGCATACCGCCAGATCGTCGAGGCGGACGTGGGGCCGGTGACCACCCCGTTCGACGTGCTGGTGGCGCGGGCCCGGCTCGGTCGGCCCGACACCCGCGAGTGGAGCTACTACCGGCGAGACGGCGCGCGGATCCCGATCCAGCTCACCGTCAGCGCGCTCCGGGACGACGATCGGCAGCTCGTGGGCTACCTCGCGGTCGCGTTCGATCTGTCGGCCCGCAAGGCGGAGGAGGACCGGCTCGTCACCCTGAACCGTCTGCTGGCCGAGCGTTCCGCCCAGGCCGAGTCGGCGAGCCACGCGAAGACGATGTTCCTCGCGAACATGAGCCACGAGATCCGGACCCCGATGAACGCGATCACCGGGGTCGCGCACCTGCTGACCACCACGGCCCTCGACGACGACCAGCGGCGGCTGGTGGGCACGATCCAGCGCGCCGGCCGGACCCTGCTCGGGATGATCAGCGACGTGCTCGACCTGTCGAAGATCGAGGCCGGCCAGCTGACGCTCGAGCTCGCGCCGCTGTCGATCCCGCGCCTGGTGGACGACGTGGTGCAGGTGATGACCGCGTACGCGGCCGGCAAGGACCTCGCGCTGACCTCGCGGATCGAGCCCGAGGCGACCCGGCCGGTCGTCGGGGACGCGCTCCGCCTGACCCAGATCCTCACCAACCTCGTCAGCAACGCGATCCGGTTCACCCACACCGGACACGTCGCGGTGACGGTCCGCGGGCGGCCGCTCGGCGGGGACCGGGTGGAGCTCACGTTCGAGGTCGACGACACCGGGACCGGGGTCGACGCGGAGACGCTCGGCCGGCTGTTCTCGCCGTTCACCCAGGGGGAGGGGGAGGCCCGGCGCGCGGGCGGGACCG
>JBEBJW010001475.1:0-2155 GCA_040079715.1 Myxococcota bacterium
GCACCAGCGCGAGCGGCCGGTTCGGGTCCGACGGCAAGCCCCCCGCCGACGACGCCGCGCGCGAGGCCCCCGCCCGCAAGGACGCGATCGCCTCCAAGGAAGAGGCGAAGAACGCGGAGAAGCTCGTCGACAACCCGAACCTGTCCGGTGCCTCGACGAACGAGAACACCTACCTCGGCGGGTCGGAGGACAAGCGCGACGCCGCGTCGACCACCGTCGGCGACCGCGACGAGGAGGAGGAGGCGCAGGTCGCCCGCGGGCCGGTGCTCGACTGGGGCGCGACCGTGTACCTGTCGAACGACGACTCGATGAGCCTCGCGTCGGCCCAGCGCCTGCTGTACGCGACGATGCACGGCCTGCCGTTCACCACCCGCGAGATCCGCCCGCACGAGCTGCTGAACTACTTCAGCTTCGACGCCGTGACCCCGGACGCCGACCAGGTGTTCGACGTGCTCGCGTCGGCCGAGCAGGACGGCGACGCGCTGTCGGTCGCGCTCGCGATCAAGGGAGCGACCCCGCCGCGGGCACCGCTCGACCTCACGGTGCTGGTCGACCGGTCGTGCTCGATGATGGACGAGGGCCGGATGGACTACACGAAGCGCGGGCTCGACCTGATGACGGGCTCCCTCCGGAAGGGCGACCGGCTGGACGTGGTCCTGTTCGACGACGGGGCGTGCGTGCCGCTCGAGAACTACGTCGTCGGGCGGGACGATCCGGCGCTGCTGAGCAAGACGATCGCGGCGATGCAGCCCGAGGGGTCGACCGACGTGGGGCTCGGCCTGCGGACGGCGTACGAGGTGGCGAAGCGGAAGGTCGACACCCACGACCGCAACCGCCGGGTGATGATCGTGACCGACGCGCTGATGAACACCGGCGACGTCGACCCGAACACGGTGTCCGACATCGGCAAGGCGTACGACGCCGACGGGATCCGCCTCACCGGCGTCGGGGTCGGGTCCGAGTTCGACGACACCGTGCTCGACATGCTGACCGAGAAGGGCAAGGGCGCGTACGTGTTCCTCGGGTCGGCCGCCGTCGTCGACCGGGTGTTCGGCGAGACCGGGTTCGACCAGCTCGTCCAGACGATCGCCCACGACGTCCAGTTCGCGCTGAAGCTGCCGGCCTCGCTCGCGATGGAGCGGTTCTACGGCGAGGAGGCGTCGACGGTGAAGGAGGAGGTCCAGCCGGTCAACTACTACGCCGGGACCACCCAGCTGTTCCTGCAGGACCTGAAGCTGAAGAACGGCAAGGTCGTCGCGTCGGACCCGGTCGAGCTCGAGATCACCTACCGCGACGCCCGGACCGGCGAGCCCGAGAAGCGGCTGTTCCGCACCACCGTCGGGGCGATGGTCGGCGCGGACCCGCACAACGTCCGGAAGGGGCTCGCGCTGATGGCCTGGACCGACCTGCTCACGGCCGAGGCGATGGGGGCCGACCCGTGCGCCGACCCGCTCCAGGCCTACGCCTCGCGCGCGTCGCTGGTCCAGGAGGACGCCGAGATCGCGTTCGTGAACGGGCTGGTCCAGGATCGGTGCGGCGCATTCCCGCTCCCGCGGGTGGTGTCGAACCGCGGGGTGCCGTTCAAGGTGCGGGTCGACGCGGACATCCCGATCTCGACGGTCGCGCTGTCGTGCCCGAGCGGCCGGTCGAGCGAGGCGCTGTCCGGGTCGGACGTGATCGCGATGTTCACCGTCGCGCCGGGGGTGTGCGATCTGACGCTGTCCGGCACGGTCGACATGACCGCCCGGGTCGAGGTGCCGGCGACCGGCGGCGACCTGCGGTGCGTGGTCCGCGGCGGCCGGGTGTCGTGCTCGTGACCGGCTGACCGGCGGCGCACCGGGTGGTACAACCGCCGGAGCAGCGAGGCGCCGATGTGGTGGTGGACCTGGGTGGGGTGCGCGTCGACGCCGGAGGAGCGCCTGGCGCGCGGGCTCGCGGCGACGGACCCGGCGGCGGCGATCGCCGACCTCGGTCCGGCGTGCGACGCGGGGGGGGTGGCTGCGTGGGACGCCGCGGGGGCCGCCGCGGCGACGGGGTCGGTGAGGCGGGACTTCGCGGAGGCCGCGTTCTGCGGGGCGTCCGCGCCGTTCGGCCCGCCCCACATCCCGCGCTGCGGCGCGTCACAGGCGATCTTCCCCGTCCACGGGTGGAGGAT
>JBEBJW010001476.1:0-2154 GCA_040079715.1 Myxococcota bacterium
GCGCGCAGTCTACCCTTTCACGCCGCCGGCGGTGAGGCCTGCCACGAAATGGCGCTGCAGGGCGAAGAACAACCCCATCACCGGCATCGACACGAGGATCGCTCCGGCGGCGAAGTGGCCCCACTCGGTCCCGTAGTCCGACACGTATCGCTGGAGCACGACCGGCAGCGTGAACAGGCGCGGGTGCCCCATGAACGTCGCGGCGAGCACGAACTCGTTCCACGCCTGCATGAAGCTGAACAGCCCGGTGACCGCCAGCGCGGGCCGCGCGAGCGGCAGCACGATCTTCGTGAACGTGGTCCACCGGCTCGCCCCGTCCAGGCGCGCGGCCTCCTCGAGCTCCCGCGGGACGGTGTCGAAGAACCCCTTGAGCGTCCAGGTCGAGAACGGCACCGAGGTGGCTGCGTACACGACCACCAGGCCGGTCAGGGAGTCCAGCAGGCCCAGCGCGTCGAGCAGCAGGTACACCGGGATCGCCATCACCACCGACGGGAACATCTGGGTCAGCAGGAACGCGTCCATCGCGCGGTCCTTGCCGGGGAACGACCAGCGCGACATCGCGTACGCCGACGTCGTCGACAGGGCGAGCCCGACCACCGCCGTCCCCGACGCGACGATCAGCGAGTTCAGCAGCTGGCGCCCGAACAGCCACCCCGACGGATCCGACGCCGACACCACGTCGACGAAGTTCTGGGGGTCGATCGCGGTCGGGATCGGCCACGCGCCGCCGGCGAACGACTGGCCGGGCGCCAACGCCATCTTCACCACCCACATCACCGGATACAGCGTGGCGACGGTGAACACGAACAGCCCGGCGTGGACCGCGACCACCACCCACGCGGGCGGCGTCCTCACCGGGCACCGCGCTTCAGCAGCCGATCGGTCAGGCGGGTGTACACGACCAGCACCCCGAAGATGATCACCGCGTACGCGGCGGCGTAGCCGTACCGGTTGCCGCGCGAGAACGCCCACCGGTACACCTGGCTGACCAGGATCTCGGTGGCGCCGTTCGGCTCGCCCTGCGACACCAGGAACACGACGTTGAACATGTTGAACGTCCACACGCTGCCGAGCACCACCGCCGGGAGCAGCGCCGGGCGCAGCAGCGGCCAGATCACGTGCCGGACCCGGAACAGGTACGACGCGCCGTCGACCTCGGCCGCCTCTTCGAGGTCGCGCGGGATGCTCTGGAGGGCCCCGAGCGACACCACCATCATGAACGGGAACCCCAGCCAGGTGTTGGTGGTGAGGTTCGCGGCGAACGCGGTGAAGAACGAGCCGAACCAGTCGAGCTCGACCGGGCGCCCCCGGAACAGGGCCCATCCGAGCAGCGCGTTGATCGCGCCGTACTGCGCGTGGAACATCCCCTTCCAGATCAGCGCGGTGATGTAGTTCGGGACGGCCCACGGCACGATCAGCAGCGCCCGCCACACCGCGCGCAGGCGGATCCACGGCTCGCGCAGCACGAGGGCCAGGCCGAGCCCCAGCCCCACGTGGAGCGCCACGTTGGTCACCGTCCACAGCACGGTGACCGCCAACGTGAACCCGAACGACATCGGGCTCGTGATCGGGAAGTCGCGCGCGAGCAGGATGTCGCGGAACTGCGCCAGCCCGACGAACGACCAGCTCCCGCGGGTGTGCTCGAACAGCGACACCGACGCGCCGACCACGAACGGCACCACCACCAGCGCGGTCAGCGCGACCGACGCCGGCAACACCCACAGGTAGTCCGCCCGGTGGGCCCAGACCCGCGCCCGCTCGGTCGGAGCCCGGAGCGGCGCGAGGGTGAACCCGAGCCACCCGAGGGCGGTGAGCCCGATCAGGACCGCGTACGGCCACGGCGACACGGCCGGGGGCGGCGGCTTCGACAGGATCGTCCAGTACTGCTGCGCGGCGGCGGCGGCGTCGACCGGCGGGACCCCGCGCATCACGTCGCGGAGGGCGCGCGCCTGGGCCTCGAACGCGTTCTGGATGTTCGGGTCGGTCGGCATCGGGACCGCGCGGTCCGCCTGGGCGGCGAGGACCGCCAGCAGCGGGTCGCCGTCGAGCGACACCTCGGCCAGGCTCACCGCCTGGTGCCCCACGTCCCGCCGGATCGTCGCCCCCTCGGGACCGGCCAGGAACGCGGCGAACGCGCGGGCGGGCTCCGGGTGG
>JBEBJW010001477.1:0-2154 GCA_040079715.1 Myxococcota bacterium
CTCCCGGCGTCCGCCGGAGCCCCCGAGGCCAAGATGCGCGGCGCATTCTCCGGCACCCCGCACGCCCGCCTCCCGCCCATCCGTTCGGGGACCGGGCGCCCGCGGCATCCATCCGACCACCGCCTCGGGCCGTGGATCCCTGCGGGGACCGCGCGCCCGCGGCATCCATCCGACCACCGCCTCGGGCCGCGGATCCCTGCGGGGACCGGGCGCCCGCGGCATCCATCCACCAGGCCGTTGTGACGAACCGCCCCGTCGCCCGAACCCCCCGGCGGGAGGACCGATGCGCTCCAGACAGGCCGGGTGGATCACCGCCGTCGCAGCCGCGATCGCGGTCGCGGGCTGTCCAGGCCCCACGACCGCCGCCGTGTGCGACGACCTGTGCGCGATGATGATGTTCGACTGCGGCTACGCTGCGTTCCCGGACCCCACGTCGTGCGCCCAGGGATGCGCGTACGACGCGTCGCAGGGGGCCGAGGTCCACGCCCTGTACGGGTGCTTCGCCGACGCCGGCTGCGACACCCCGACCGTGCTCCAATGCGCGCGCGAGTACGGACCATGAGCGCCCGTCGGTTCGGCATCGCCGCCGTCGCCGTCGCGCTCGCCGGGTGCGGCGCCGAGTACGCGATCGCCCCGGTCGACGTCCATCCGGGCGAGGTCACCGCCTGCGCGTTCGAGCCGGTCGACGGCGCGCCCGGGCTCGAGCGGTACACCTGCAACCCGGTCTTCACCAGCTCCGACGAGCCGTGGGCCGCGACCCTCACCGCCACCTCGTTCGGCACCACCAACGTCCTCGATCACCCGTTCTACCAGCTGTGGTACTTCGCGCAGTCCGACGGCGGCCCGCTCGCCGGCTACGCGACCAGCCCGGACGGCACCACCTGGACCCCGCACGACGACAACCCGCAGTGGGACGGCGACGCCTCCGGGTGGGACGGCGGGATGGTGTTCGGGACCGAGGTCGCGTGGGACCCGGACCTCCGTCGGTACGTGCTGCTGTACGGCGCCGCCTCGGCCGACCAGTCCGCGTTCGGCCTCGGCGTCGCGACCTCGTGGGACGGCGCGCACTGGGACGCCGCACCGACCAACCCGGTCCTCGATCTGCGCCTGCCGTTCGCCGGCACCCAGGTCACCTGGCCGCTGTCGATGGAGATCACCGACGGGGGCGTGTCCGCCTACGTCGGCGCGCTGATCGACGCCGACCGCGTCGGGATGTGGCGCCTCGAGTCCGACGACGTGACCGCGCTGACCGGCTTGGGCGAGCGGGTGTTCGATCCCGGGACGAACGGCGCGTTCGACGATCTCGGGTTCGTCGACGCGTCGATCGCCGAGCTCGACGGCGTCGAGTACCTGTTCTACGTCGGGTTCGGCGCGTGGAAGGACCTCGGCAACGGCGTCCGCGGCACGACCGACCAGTTCCTCGGCCTCGCGACCAGCACCGACGGCGGGGCGAGCTGGACCCGGACCTCGACCGACCCGCTGCCGGTCCACCTCGACCCGGACGGCGCGATCGGGTCGGTCGCCGCGCGCACCGTCGGGTCGCGGATCCTGCTGTGGGTCACCGACACCTACCCGGACCTCGGGCCCGGGGTCGGGTACTTCGTGTACACCCCGCCGGGCGCGGGAGGTGAGGAATGACCCCCGTCGTCGCCGAGGTCGTCCCGCACGCGGCCGCGGCCGAGCTCGCCGACGACCGGGAGCTCCCGGACGAGCTGCCGGACGACGCGGACGTCGACGGGCTCGACGCCGGTGAAACCCAAACTCCTCCAGCCGCATCAACGGCAGGTGCCCGCGAAACGCGCGGATCGCCGCGCCCAACTCCGCCCACTCCGGCCCGGAACTTTCCAGCAACACTACTTCGTCTTCGGCGAGGAGGACGAGGTCGCGGTCCGGGTCCCGTACCGGAAGGCCGGGCTGACGTTGACCTCCGGGTTCGTCACCGCCGAGACGCCGATCTCCGGCACCCTGGCGCTGTCGATCGATCTGCGGCCGAAGCGCGGCCTGCGGGTCGACGCGTTCGCCGAGAGCTGGCTCGGCACCGCGTACCTCCCGCGGGCCGATCACGTCGTCGGGATCGCGATCCCGTCGATCGGGGTCGGCGCGGTGTTCGAGTCGCCCACGTCGACGCCGACCCGGTTCTGGCTCGGCGGTGCG
>JBEBJW010001478.1:0-2150 GCA_040079715.1 Myxococcota bacterium
GCCTCCCCGGAGGGTCGATCCACGCGCAGGTCGACGTCCTCGCGGGCGGGCGGCCGGGCGATCTCGACGAGGCCGACCTGGAACGGGCGAACCTGACCGCGGCGCTGGAGCGAGCCTGTCGCTGTGGAGCGGTCGCGGTGGCGGCGGCGGTGGCCGAGGTGCTGTGGTGGACGTGCGAGCGCACCGGGCCGCTGGAGTCGGGTATCGCCGCCCTCGAACGCGCCCTGTCCGTGACGACCACCGATCCCTGGCGGACCCACCTGGAGCTGCTGTTGGGCGAGGCCTTCGAGGCGGGAGGGCAACCCGCCGAAGCGCGCACCCACCTCGAGGCGGCATTGGAGCGCGCCGAGGCCCTCGGCAGCCTGGGCGCGCGCGCGAGGGTGCTCACGGGCCTGGCCCGTCTCGATTGGCTCGACGGGCGAGGGGCGCAGGCCCAGCTGCGGCTCGAGGCGGCGCTCTCCCAGCACCGGTCCGACGGACACCGCCACCGCGAGGTGCGGGTGCTCCGCGAGCTCGGGAACCTGTTCCGTCAGCTGGGGCGCGCGGACGAAGCCGAGTCGTGCTGCCGGGCGGCCCTGTCCCTGGTCCGAGCGATCGGGGATCGCGCGGAGGAGTGCGAGGTGCTCCACGCGTACGGCGAGCTCGACCGAGCGCGGGGACGGACGAGCGAGGCCAGGGGGCGGTACGAGGAGGCGCTGACCACGCAGCGGGCCCTCGGGAACCGGAGGGCCGAGGGGGCCCTGCTGGTCGCCCTGGCGATGCTGCGCGGCCAGGGCGGAGATCTCCGGCGGGCAGAGGAGCTGTACGGGGCCGGGCTGGTCATCGCGCGCGAGGTCGGCGATGTCCGCCTCGAATCGAGGGTGCTCGCCAATCTGGCCGGCACGTTGAAGCGGAGCCGGGGCCACACCGCCGAGGTACGGTCGCTGTTCGAGGCGGCGATCGACCGGATGAGGCGGCTGGGCGACCAGCGAAACGAGGCCGCTGCGCTCAACAACCTGGCGTTGTTCTTGCGGGAATCGGGAGAAGCGGACCAGGCACGGCACCACTTCGAGGTCGCGCTCGCGGTCGCCGGCGCGTCTGGGGATCGCGGGCTCGAGGGGGCCGCGCTGGGCAACCTGGCAGGGCTCCACACCGACGCCGCCCGATGGGACGAAGCCGTGGAGGGGTTGGAACGCGCATTGGTCGTGGTGCGGGAGGTCGGCGACCGTCGGGGAGAGGGCGTCTACCTCGCCAGCCTCGGGCTGGCGAACGTCCAGCGGGGGGACGGGGCATCCGCTCGGGGCCAGTTCGAAGCGGCGCTGGCCCTCCACCGCGAGGTCGGCAACCAGCACGGCGAGAGCATGGTCCTGTGCCTGCTGGGGAGCGTACTCGCTCGAGCCGGGGAACGGTCGGAGGCGGAGGCGGCCTACCGGCGCGCGCAGGGCCTCGCCCGGGGCTGCGGATACCGGCTGGAGGAGGCCCGCGCCCTCGCCCACCTGAGCGAGCTGGAGCTGGAGCGGGGGGCGGCCGAGCGCGCCCGCCAGCTGGCCGAGGAGGCGTTGGCGCTGGTCCTCGACGACGCACCCCGTCGGGTGGTGGGCTCACTCCGGGTGACGCTCGCCCGGTGCGCCCTGGCGCTCGGAGCGCTCGAGGAGGCCGAGTCCCTGCTGCGCGCGGCCGAACCGGACGGTGGAATCCGCTGGGACCTGGCGATCGCGGTCTGTGTCCGCGCCGAGCTGGCCGTGGCCAGGGGCGGATCCGCGGCCGAGATCGTCGGCCGCGCGCGCCGTGAGGTGTCCGAGCTCGGGTTGGAGCGGGACGCGGCCATCCAGCGCGCGCTCGCGCGGGTGGAGGCCCAGGCCGCGGGGGCATCGGACGACCGATGACCCCCCGGTGGCTGGACCTTCGCGGCTGCTCCGTCGACCTCGTCGGACACACGGTGGTGGTCGACGGGACCGACCCGCGGCCGCTCGGGCGGCGCGAAGCCCAGCTCCTGCGCTACCTCCTCGACCGGCCGGGACAGGACGTGGCGCGGGAGGAGCTGCTCCGCGAGGTGTTCGGCACTCGCTCCCGAACCACCCGTGCGCTCGACATGTCCGTCCGCCGGCTCCGGATGCTGATCGAGCGTGACCCGGACGCGCCCGACCACCTCCACACCGCGCGCGGCGTGG
>JBEBJW010001479.1:0-2149 GCA_040079715.1 Myxococcota bacterium
GCGCGGACCACCGGATACAGCGGATCGTGGGCCGCGATCCCGCCGACCGTCACCGCGATCCCCGCCCCGAGCCCGGCCGCAGCCACCGCCAGCCCGACCCCGACCCGACGGGGCGGCGTCCTCGCCCCGGCGAACGCCCCAGCGGCGATCGCGGTCAGGAGCGACGGTCCGACCAGCAGCGGCGCCACCAGGTACACGATCGCGTAGGTGGTCACGGAGCACTCGGTCGACGCCGGATCCGCCGCCGCGCTCTGCGGGCCACCGAGCACGGCCGCCCACCCGAGCCCCGCGACCGCCGCGACGCCGAGCGCTGGCCCGGCCGCGAGCCCGACCGTCGGACCCGACCCGTCGCGCTGCTGGACCACCGACACCGCGGCGAGCAGCGTCCCGATCAGGGCGAACCCGGCCGCGATCACCGCCCACACGAGCTGGTCGCCGATCGCGGCGCGGACCTGGTCGAACGTCATCGGTGCCCTCCGGCCGCGATCTGCCCGAGCTGCTGCGCGATCGTCGGCGGGGTCCGCAGGGTCGACCCCGAGCCCGCCGGACGGAGGAGCGACCGCAGGTGGCGCTCGCGCCCGTCGTTCTCGGTGCCGGTCTGGCGGAGCGGCGACGACTCGGCCGGATCCGCCTCGAGGTCGTACACCGGCGACCGCCCGTCGGCGGTGAGCACCAGCTTGTACCGGCCGGCGACCACCATCTGCTGCTCCGGGCCGAACCGCGACGACTGGGCGATCGCCGCTCGATCGACGATCTCGGCCCCGAACACCGGCTCGAGCGGGGTCGCGTCGGTGGGCAGCGGCACCCCGGCGAGCCGGGCGAGCGTGGGGGCGAGGTCGACCACCGAAACCGTCTCGTGGATCGTCCGCGGGTCCACCCCGGGGACCGTCACCACCAGCGGCACGTGGACCAGCTCCTCGAACATCGACGCCCCGAACCGCGCGCCCGGCCGGGTCGAGGTGGCGAGCGGCCGCGACTCGCCGAGATCGGTCCCGCGATCGCCGACCACCGCGATCCGGGCGTTGTCCGGCAGCCCGTCGAGCAGCCGCCCGAGCGCGCGATCGACCCGGCGGACCGCGGCGTCGTACGAATCGGACGGGACCGGGCGGTTCGTGTGGCCGACCGCGGCGAGATCCTCGTCGGTCGGGCTCAGCGGGCCGCTCGCGTCGGCGTACTGGACCACCAGGAACCACCCCGCCTCTCCGAGCGACCCGGCCAGCTCCAGGGCCCGGTCGGTCACCCGGTCGGCGTCGGCGCGACGGGGCCACCGGAGTGGATCGAGCCCCGCCACCGCCAGCGGCGCCAGCAGGGTCGGGATCGTCCCCTGGCCGGGATCGTCGCGCCACGCGTCGAACCCGGTGTCGAGGGCCCAGGTCCGCAGCGACGGATCGCCGATCGCGGCCGCGGTGGCGAACCCGCCGTCGCGGAGCGCCCGGGCGAGGGTCGTCACGTCGGGGCGGAGCGGGGTCCCGCGCGGGCCGTCGCCGTCGTTCAGGCCGGCCCCGTGGTCGTACGGCAGCAACCCGGTCAGGATCGACCCGAGCGACGGCGCGGACCAGTTCGACGTCGCGTGCGCCTCGGCGAACACCACCGAGCGGCGCCCGAGCCGATCCAGGTTCGGGGTGATCGGGCGATCGTAGCCGAGGATCCCGACGCGGTCGGCCCGAAGCCCGCTGACGACCACCAGCACCACCGGCGCAGCGGTCGCGGCCCCCGGCTGGGGCGGCACGGCCGGGCCGTCGATCCACGCGGCGCCCCCGGCCCCGGCCAGGACCCACCCGACCAGCGGCAGGATCGGCGCACGTCGATCCGCGGCCACGATCGCCGCGAGGCCGGCGAGCAGCGCCGCGAGGATCACCGCCGCCGCCAGCCCCTGGTGCGCGTACGGTCCGGCCGGGAACCGCGACCCGAGCTGGCCGACGACGATCCCGGCGAACACTCCCGCCGCGACCCCGAGGATCGCCGGGGCCCCGTACGCGGCCAGCCCGGCGCCGAGCTCGGACGACAGCACCACCCCGGTCAGGGTCAGCGCCGCCCCGCTCGCCCACCGCGGGCCGTAGGTCCCGGACGCGCTCGCCCACGCGCCGATCGCCGCGCCGACCGCCGCCGAGGCCGCCAGGGCCTGGGTCCGCGCGTCGCCCGTCGGGAT
>JBEBJW010001480.1:0-2145 GCA_040079715.1 Myxococcota bacterium
GTTGCCGCCGTCGGTGCCGGGCCCGCCGACCCCGCCGTCGCCGATCCCGCGCGGGCCGCCGCCGCCGCCGACCGAGCCCACCCCGGCCCCGCCGATCAGCCCATCTGCGGTGCCGAGCCCGGGCGAGCCGCCGCGCCCGCCGGCGTTGGTGCCGGAGCAGGCCGCGCCGCCGTCGCCGTTGCTCGGGACCGCGCACTGGTCGAAGCACAGCGACGGGAACGAGGTGTCGCCGTTCTCGCACCCGTCGTCGCCGTCCTCGCCGTCGCCGCCGTCGGTGCCGTCGAGCCCGGACGCGCCCGCAGGCCCGGCCCCGGCGTTGCCGGCCTCGATCTCGGTCTCGACCAGCGACAGCCCGGACGAGCCGTCGAGGGTCAGCGCGATCGACGACCCGATCGTGGTCGGCAGCGCGCGGACGTGGATCTGCTGCCACTCGGTCGGGATCGCCCACCCGGTCAGCCGCTTGCCGCTCGCCTGGACCGTGATCTCCGGCACGTCGAACGCGGTCCGGACCCACCCGCTCGCCGCGTCGTACCCGCCGGCGAGGTTCACCCCCTCCTCGAACAGGTCGGTCCCGGTGAACGTGACGGTGCCGGCCGAGATCGCGACCCAGCTCCGGCCGCTCGCGAGCGCGGCGTCGTTCGCCTCGACCAGCTGCCGGACGGCGGTGGCGGCGGTCAGCCCGTCGGCCCCGTCGATCCCGCCGACCGGGTCGAGGTACACGAGGTCCGGCGCGTGGCCGTCGATCCCGTCGCAGTCGTCGTCGACGTACGCGAGGTCCGGCACGTCGTCGGCGCTCGGGTTGGTCGACGCGGCGTCGTCGTCGCAGTCGCCCCCGGCCAGCGCGGCGCACCCGGGCTCGATCGTGCCGGCGCACGGGCCGACCTCGCAGAAGCAGTCGCCGTCATCGTCGAACCCGGGCCCGCCGTCGTCGACGAACCCGTCGCAGTCGTTGTCGATCCCGTCCTCGAGCTCGGGCGCGCCGCCGTACACGACGTTCTGCGCGTCGTCGCAGTCGTCGGCCGGGTCGAGCCCGGCGTAGGTCACGCAGGCCTCGTCGACGTGGCCGTCCCCGTCGAGGTCCTTGTCGTCCACGACCCCGTTGCAGTCCTGGTCGATCAGGTCCGGGCAGACCTCGTCGGCGCCGGGGTGGACGGTCGGGTCGTCGTCGTCGCAGTCGCCGCCCGCGGGGCTCCAGGTGTCGCCGTCGTGGTCGAACTGCGACGGGTCCACCACCAGCAGCAGGACCTGGTCTTCGGCGGCGTGCGCGTCGTCGTCGGACACCACCAGGAGGGCCCGGTAGAACCCCGGCGCCCCCGCGGTCCAGCTCCCGTCGGCTCGCCCGGCCGGGTCGACCGTCGCGGGCACCGCGTCGACCACCGCGTCGGTCGTGTTGTCGCGGATCTCCCACCCGACGGTCAGCGTGTCCGGGGCCTGCTGCGGGTCGCCGACGTGCCCCTCGAGCGCGACCTGCTCCCCGGGGACGAACTCGACGCCGTCGCGGTCCGGCACGTCGATCGCCGCGGTCGGGTCCTGGTCCGCGTTGCCGACCGCCAGATCGATCGACGCCTCGCCGACCTCGCCGTCGAGATCGGTCGCGCGGAGGGTGATCACGTGGTTGCCGACCGACAGCAGCACGTTGACCCGCGACAGCCCGGCGGAGTCGGGGGCGGCGGTCTCGGGGTCTGCGAGCGCGCCGTCGATCGAGCTCGTCCACAGGACCGACGCCACGTCCGGCAGGCCGTCGCCGTCGGACACCGAGCCGAGGAACGACACGACCTCGTCCGACGCGAACACCGCCCCGTCGTCCGGGGTGTCGATCCCCACGACCGGTGCGGAGTTGCCCTTGTCGACCACCGAGATGTCGGTCGTACAACCGACCACCGCCGCCGCGGCCACGACCCACCCGAGCTCGCGCATCTCCCCTCCGGTCGAAGGTGTCGATTCTACCGTAGCCGCACGCGCGGTCCCCCGGGGAACAACCCGTCGACGACCGGTCGTGTTCCCGGCGGTCCGGGGGCTCGGGGCGCTTTTACCGGGATTAACCGGGGCGCCGATCGATCCGGCCATACGGTGGGCGTCCTGGAGGTCGTCGTGGTGCATCGAACCGGTTCGTGGCTCGGGCGGGGGACGCTGGTGGGGCTGGTG
>JBEBJW010001481.1:0-2143 GCA_040079715.1 Myxococcota bacterium
TCACCCCGCCGACCCGCGCCACCGGGTCGTCCCCGTCGAGCGACAGCCCGAGGGCGCCCGCGACCGCGAGCGCCAGCCGGACCGGGTCCCCGATCCCGGCGACGTCGATCCCGACTACGGGCTTGCCCGCGCCGATCAGCACCTCGACCACGTCGCGGACGAGCCGGGTCTTGCCGACGCCGGCCCCGCCGACCACCCCGACCCGCGGGTGGACCCCGACCGCGTGGACGATCGCCGCGAGCTCGGCCCCGCGGCCGATCCGGTCGCCGACGAGCCCGTCGACCGGCTGGAACCGGTAGCCCTCGCCGTGGACGGTCTGGAGGTGGGCCGGCTGCGAGGGGTCGACCTCGATCTTGGCCCGGAGGCGCCGGATGGTGGTGTCGACCGTGCGCGACACGACCGCCGCCGCGTAGCCCCACACGCGGGTGTGGAGCTCGTCCCGCGACACCGCCTGGCCGGGGCGGGACGCGAGGTACGCGAACAGCGCGGCCTCGCGGGTGGTGAGCGGCGTGACCTTGCCGTGGCGCCGGACCACCTCGCGCCCGAGGTCGACCGCGCCGTCGGTCAGCGGAACCACCCGTCCCCCCTCGGTCACGTACGCTCCCGCCGAGCCGACGTATCGGCCCCGACCGAAATCGGCCAACAGGTCGGATTGCCCGACCCGCGGGACCGCGACACGATCTACAACGGGGCAACCTGGGTTGTGCACCACCCCCGGACACCGGTGTCGCGATCCGGGCGATCCCGTTCCGGCCGAACCGGGGGTGATCGTGGTCCCGACGCGCTCTGCGTCCCTGGCACGGGGTTCGCAAAGGACCGATGCGTTCGCCAAGTCGAATGTCCGTGCCCCTGAACGGCTCGGCGAACATGGGGGGCGGTGTGGGGAATTGGCCCTGCACCGTCCCCCGCGTCTTTGGATCGCCCGACCCGAACGTCACGGCGTGACGGTGCCGCTCTGCGCGGGGTCTCCGGCCGGCCCACCGGTGGTGAGCTGCGTCACCACGCGGTCGATCGGGAAGTTCGCGTCGTCGTACCGCTCGATCAGCTTGCCGCCGCGATCCACCACCAGCAGCCGCAGCCCGTGGGCGATCGTGCCGTCCTGGACCAGGACCGGCAGGCCGGCGACCATCGCGAGCGCGGTCAGCGCGTCCGGCTCGACCCGGCCGAACTGCCAGCCCGGACCTGCGCCGGCCTGGGCCGCGAACCCGGCGAGCACCTCGCGGCTGTCGTACGCGGGATCGAGGGTCACGGCGAGGATCCGGGCCCCGGGCGCCCCTCCGAGCCCCTGCTGGAGCGCCTGGAGCCGGGTGATCATCGCCGGGCAGAACTCGGGCTGCGGGCAGCGGGTGTACACGAAGGTCAGCGCGATCCGGTCGGCCTGGTCGGGGCCGAGGGTCACGGTGCCGCCGTCGTGCGTCGGGATCGCGGTCGCGGGCACGACCTCGCCGACCCGGACCGGCGCGGGGCCGGTGGCGATCGCCGGGGCGGGCACCTGCCCGGTGATCCGGAGGGCGACGAGCGCGCTGCCGGCCTCGGATACCCGGTACCGCGCGACGATCTGGGTCCCGGGCGACACGCCGTCGAGCAACGCCGGGTCCGCCACGTCGAACGGCATCACCATCGCGTCCATCAGGCCGGGGATCGCCTGGTGGTCGACCACGACCTCGGTCGGCGGGTGGACCTCGACCACGGTCCCCTTCACGATGTACTGGGGGTCGCCCCCGCACGCGAGCCACGTCGTCAGGATGAACATCCGGCGCGGGTAACACCGGACGGCGGGGGTCGGCCCGCGGTCACCCTGCGGTCACTCGTCCCAGACCACGACGAACTTCGTCACACCCCTGCTGGCATTGAGCGGGCCCGGGCTGCGGGACAATTGCCTGCGGCGTCCGGCGCTGGTGACTCGCTGTACGTGGTGGGGAGGGGGGCGCGTGGCGGTCGGTGTCGACCTCGCGGCGCCGGTGGGAGGCGTGATGCCGGCTCTGGGATCCGCCCGTCGTCCGGCGGCGCGGAGCGCCAGGTGGCGTCCCGTCGCGGGGTCGGCGGCGAGACGGCCGGCGAACGCGGCATCTGGGCGGGCGGCGGTCGCAGCTGGCGTGGATTGGGAAACCCCGGTCGGTATCCGGGGGTCTACAGTGCTGAC
>JBEBJW010001482.1:0-2136 GCA_040079715.1 Myxococcota bacterium
GTTCGATCCCATCGATGACCTCGTGCGGGCTGCCGAAGTCCGGACGCCAGTGTCCGGGGTTTCGGGTCAGCCGCGCATGGTCACGGTGCGACAACTGCAGCTACCGGGCGTTCTGCATTGGACGACGGCGGTCGAGATCGGCGGGACAGGACACCATCCTACGAAAATTCCGGCAAGTTCACGTGCTACAACCGACGCTTCCACGCTCAACGCGTCTCGCACGGCATCCCACGAAACGGCCGCCCGCGGGTCGACCGCGGCGACCTCGGGGACGGGGTCCACGACGATCCGCTCGCACAGGCGGCGCTCCCGGTCGTAGTCCGGGTTCTTCGCGTGCCAGGCGGCGCAGGCCGCGGCGTGTCTTGCCTGCTGGCACTCGGCGTCGCCACAGACGCGCTGCCACTTCGCCGTGCGTGGATCGGGGTCGTACGGGTTCCCGCAGACTCGGCACCTGCGCTTCCGACCCACGTGGCCTCCCTCGACCACGTGACCGCGCCGCAGCGCCGACTGGCTCAGTCTTCGCGAGCGGAGCCGGATCAGTTCCCGCTAGCGTTCAAGCCCCACCCTGACCTCGCCGAGCCTGCCGTTCCCAAGTCCCAAGTGACCCTTCAGCGACGCCCGGAGGATTGGGCTTCCTCACCGCAGGAGGGAGGACGGCACGAGTCCGACCCTACGGGCGAGGTTCGAGGTGAAGACCCCCTCCGGATCGTACTTTTTCTTGATCTGCAGCCAGCGCTCGAACGATGGATACATGGTCTGGAAAGTCTGTTTTTGGACAAATGAGTCCTTGCCCAGATAGATGCGCCCGCCCACATCGACCACGATCGCGTCGAGCTTACGGAGCAGCGCTTCCAAGCCAGGCCGAATCGGAAAGTCGACGGCGAGGGTATAGCCGTCGGTCGGAAACGACAGCAACCCGCCACTTGCTGCGCCCATCCGCTTGAGGATGTTGAGAAAGGGCAGTTCCCCCGAGTCCTGAATTGTGGTGAGGATCTTGCGCATCGTCTTGGTTGCGTCATCGGATGGGACGATGAACTGGTACTGGGTGAACCCACGTCGGCCGTAGCCGCGGTTCCAATGGGCGATGAAGTCGAGCGGGTAGATGAACTTGTCATAGTGGGCGAACGGACCGCCCCGGCGCTGGATCTCGAGGATCAAAGCGTTGACAAGCCGGACGCTGAGTCGGGTCAAGGTGAAATCGGGCAACCGGAACGGGACGCTGAGCCGCGGCGGGCCGGCTACCCGCAAGGGGGCTTTGGCGAGATGCGCCGGCAACTCGTCCAGCCGGGCGTGGTCCCCGGCATTGAGCACGCCCCGTCCGAGGCGCGCTCCGGTCGCGAACACGTCGATCGTCGCCACCGCGTACGGCTCGTGCTCCTGCTCTTGGATGGCCGCCATCAGCTGTTCGAGCGAGCCGTGCGCCGACGCGGACTGGCGGAAGTAGGTGGTCTCGATCCGAAGGAGTCGGATCTTCGCCGTAAGCACGAGCCCGAGGAGACCCATCCCCCCGAACGTGGCCCAGAACAGGTCCGCGTTCTGCTCGCGGCTCGCGAATACGATCTCGCCGTTCGCGATCATGACGGTCATCGACTCGACACAACTGCTGAAGCTGCCCTGTGAGTGATGCCCCTTCCCGTGCACATCGTTCGCGATGCAGCCGCCGATGGTCACGAACCGGGTCCCTGGGGTGACGGAGGGAAACCAGCCACGGGGCGCGTAGGTGGCGATGATCTCGGCGAGGCTCACCCCCGCTTCGCACTCCAGGGTGCCGGTCGCCTCGTCGAACCGGAGGTACCGGTCGAGACCAGTCATCCCGATCACCCGGCCACCCTCGTTGATCGCGGCATCTCCGTAGCTTCGTCCGAGGCCTCGCGCGATGGTGCCCCGCGGTTCGACCAAACGCGCGATTCCGACCGGCGTCTCGGGCAGGACGAGGTCGCAAACGGCGTACAGGTTGCTGCCCCACCCGGTGAGCTCTGTCATGGCGCTACTCCCGCGCTGTGGTGTGTTTACCCGCTTCCTGGGCCCGAGGCCCCTCTGCGCAACGACAACTACACCTCCCCTTGACGACAACTACACCTCCCCACTTCGGGTTGTAGTTGTCGCTGCCTGCTGTTCCGTTGTCCTGCTGCCTGT
>JBEBJW010001483.1:0-2134 GCA_040079715.1 Myxococcota bacterium
GCTGACGTTGGTGATGCCGGTCGGCCGGATCGTGTTCTACATGTTCCAATCCGGCGATCCGGGCGACGTGTTCGCCAGCTTGATCGGCCTCGCGGTCTCGGCGATGGTCTCGCTCGTGTTCTCCGGGTTCGGCGCGTTCCTCGGCGTGCTCCTCGGGGTCGCGGCCGGGGCGGTGTGCGGGATCGCGATGAGCCGGGCCGACGGGTGATCCGAGCGGTCGGGTTCGGCGCGGCGGCGCTGGCCCTCGTCCCGGCGGTGATCGTCGGGGCGGTCGCGCTCGATCCGGGACTGGTCGGCATGGCCGAGCGGTGGGTCGGACCGGTGTGCCACCACGATCCCGCACGGACGCTGCCCGGGCTGGCGGTGTGCGCGCGGTGCACCGGCCTGTGGCTCGGGGCGGCGGCCGCGGGCGTCGCTGGGCTCGCACTCCCGCTGCGGCCGCGGGCGGTCCGGTGGGTCGCCGGCGCCGCGATCGTGGCGTTCTCGGTCGGCCTGGTGGCGGCGATCGCCGAGGCGCTCGGGGTGGTCTCGACCTCGAACGCGGTCCGGGTCGGGCTCGGCGCGCTGCTCGGGCCGGTGATGCCGGTGGTGGCCGCGATCGGCGGCCGGGTGCTCGTCAGCGCAGGGGCAGCGCCTCCACCGCGTTCTTCGCCTCCGCCAGGCCGACCCCGTAGATCTCCCGGTACCGCTTGATCGCCTCGATCTTCCGGTTCTCCCGCATCAGCGCCAGGATCTCGCCCGGCACCTCCTGCGACGACGGGTGCGGCTGCGCCGGGAACGACGGCGACGCCCCGAACGACGACGACGACACCGGGCTCGGGTTGAGCCGCTGGCCGATCAGGTCCATCGCGAGCCGCAGCTGGTTCTCCAGCATCGCGACCCGGTGTTCGAGCTCGGTGATCCGCTCTGCGTCAGACTTCATGTCCGCGGGTAACCCACCGCGTTAGAGCGGGCTGCCGAGGATCCCATCGCATCCCCCTCGCCGTGGCTGACGTTCGACCGCGCGACCTGGTCCCGGCTCCGAAAGGACACGCCGCTGACCCTCGACGCCGACGACGTGGCGACCCTCCGGTCGTCGGTCCCGCTGTCGCTCGACGAGGTCGAGGCCGCGTACCTCCCGCTGACGCGTCTGCTGAACCTGTACTTTCGCGGCGTGGATTCGCTGTACGCTGCTACGCGATCGTTCCTCGGCCAGAGCGGCGAGCGGCTGCCGTACGTGATCGGACTCGCCGGGTCGGTCGCCGTCGGAAAGAGTACGTTCGCCCGCGTGTTGCAGACGGTGCTGTCCCGCTGGCCGGACCACCCCAAGGTCGAGCTCGTCACCACCGACGGGTTCCTGTACCCGAACGCCGAGCTCGAGCGGCGCAAGCTGATGCACCGCAAGGGGTTCCCGGACAGCTACGATCGCGCCGCGCTGCTCGCGTTCGTCGTGGCGCTGAAGTCCGGCGAGCCGGTCGTGACCTGCCCGGTGTACTCGCACCGCAGCTACGACATCGTCCCTGGCGAGTCCCTGGTGATCGAGCGGCCGGACATCGTGATCGTCGAGGGGCTGAACGTGCTGCAGAGCGGCAGCGGCGGCGTGTTCGTCAGCGACTTCTTCGACTTCTCGCTGTACCTCGACGCCGAGCTCGCCGACCTGCGCCGGTGGTACGTCGAGCGGTTCCTCCGCCTGCGGGACACCGCGTTCCGCGAGCCGGGCGCGTACTTCCACCGGTACGCGGCGCTGACCGACGCCGAGGCCCGGGCCCGCGCGCTCGAGATCTGGACCACGATCAACGAGAAGAACCTCGTCGAGAACATCGTCCCGACCCGGGAGCGCGCGACGCTGGTCCTGTCGAAGGGGTCGGACCACCGGGTGTCCGAGGTCCGGCTGCGCCGCCTGTGACCGGCCTCGGCGGCTGGCGGGAGCGGCACGCCGACCTGGACCGGGCGCTGACCCAGGCGCGCCGGCTGGCCCCGGAGCGCGATCGGGCGCGGTTCCTCGCCGGGTGGGACCCGTTCGTCGCCGCCCTCCGCCACCACCTGCGGTGCGAGGAGGACGCGCTGCTGCCGGCGTTCGACCAGTGGGCCGACGACGCCGCGCCGAACCACCACCCGCGGGTGGTCCGCCGCGACCACGGGCTGATCCTCGACG
>JBEBJW010001484.1:0-2132 GCA_040079715.1 Myxococcota bacterium
GAGCCCCACCGCCGCCGCGAACGCGAACCCGAACGGGTGGATCACCACCGCCACCTCCGGTCGGCGGATCTACCACGCGTCGGACTCCGCGACGCCTCGCGCCTGCCCTCCGGACCGGCTACGGGGCCCCGTGATCGACCGCCCCGACCTGCGCGCCGACTGCGCGTCGTGCACCGGCCTGTGCTGCATCGGCCCCGCGTTCTCGGCCTCGTCCGAGTTCGCGATCGACAAGCCGGCGGGCACCGCCTGTCCGCACCTCGCGAGCGCCCGGTGCACGATCCACGACCAGCTTCGGGAGCGCGGGTTCTCCGGGTGCGACGTGTACGACTGCTTCGGCGCCGGCCAAAAGGTGTCGCCACTGCCGCCACGGACGCGGTACCGGGCGTTCGGGGTGGTCCGGCAGCTCCACGAGCTCCGGTGGTCCCTGGCCGAGGCGCTGGCCCACCCGGCCGGGGCCCCGTCCCAGGACGCGCTGGCGGCCCTCGACGTGGAGGTGGCGGCCGCCGCCGACGCCGATCCCGACGGCCTCGCCGCGGTGGACGTGGACGGGCTGCGTCGCCGGGTCGGGGCGCTGCTGGCGGAGGTCAGCGACCGGGCGCGCGGACCGGGGCCGGACCGACGCGGGGCGAGCCTGATCGGCAAGAACCTGCGGGCGGCGCCGCTCGCGAACGGGTCGCTCCGCGGGGCGGTGCTGCTCGGCGCGGACCTGCGCGGGGCGGACCTGCGCGGCGCGGATCTCCTCGGCGCGGACCTGCGCGGCGCGGACCTCCGGGCGGCAGACCTGCGCGGCGCGTTGTTCCTGACCGCGTCGCAGCTCCGGTCGGCCCGGGGCGATCGGGCGACGAACCTGTCGGTCGGGGTGCCCCGGCCGGCGCACTGGGGGTGAGCGATGGGGCGGCTCGACGACGGGGTGGCGATCGTCACCGGCGGCGGCAGCGGGATCGGCGCCGCGACCGCGCGTCGGCTCGCGGCCGAGGGGGCGGCGGTGGTGGTCACCGACGTCGACCTCGACGCGGCCCGGGCCACCGCGGCCGGGATCGGCGCGCGGGCGGTGGCGCTGGCCCACGACGTGGTGTCCGACGACGACTGGACCCGGGTCCTGGCCGAGACCGCCGACCGGTTCGGCCCGCCGACGGTGGTGGTCAACAACGCGGGCGTGTTCCGGCTCGGCCCGGTGACCGAGCTCGACCCCGCCGAGATCGACTGGCTGCTCGCGATCAACGTCAAGGGCGTCGCGCTCGGGATCAAGCACGCGGCGCGGGCGATGATCGCGACCGGGCGCGGCGCGATCGTCAACCTGTCGTCGGTCGCCGGGATCGTCGGGGCCCCGCGGCACGCCCTGTACGGCGCGAGCAAGGGGGCGGTCCGCGCGCTGACCCGGAGCGCGGCGGTCGAGCTCGCCCCGGCCGGGATCCGGGTGAACTCGGTCCACCCCGCGATCATCGACACGCCGATGGCCGCCGCCGGCATCGCCCAGCTCGGGCGGACCCGCGAGCAGCTCGCCCGCGGCTACCCGATGGGCCGGTTCGGTCGCCCGGAGGAGGTCGCGGCCGTGATCCTGTTCCTGGCGTCCGACGACGCGTCGTACGTGACCGGGGCCGAGCTGGTGGTCGACGGGGGCCTGACCGCCCAGTGAGGCCCGATCGATGCCCTCGACGGGGCGCGGTCACTGGGCGCGGTACGCCGCGGGCGAGGTCCCGACGTGCCGGCGGAACACGCGGGCGAACGCCGGCACCGAGTCGTACCCGACCGCGGTCGCCACCTCCGCCACCGACCGGGCGGTCCGGCGCAGCAGCCGGGTCGCCACGCCGATCCGCCAGCGGGTGACGTACGCCATCGGCGCCTCCCCGACCACCGCGGCGAACCGGGCCGCGAACCGGGACCGCGACACGCCGGCGACCCGCGCGAGCGCCTCGACCGTCCACGCCGCCCCCGGCTCCCGGTGGACCCGCTCGAGCGCCCGCGACAGCCGCGGATCGTTCAGCGCGCCGAACCACCCGGCCGCGTGGTCCGGGGTGTGGGCGAGGTGCCGCCGGAGCAGGCTCGCGCACAGCGTCTCGAGCGCCCGGTCCACGATGAACGTCGAGCCGTTGCCGCCGGCGCGCAGCTCGCGCTGGAGCGTCCGGGCGACG
>JBEBJW010001485.1:0-2131 GCA_040079715.1 Myxococcota bacterium
CGGCAGGGTCGGGGCCGCCGACGGCCGCGCGCCGCGGGCGATCGCGGTGTGGGCGGTGACCTCGATGTCGGACGGCTCGTCGTCGAGCGGGGTGTCGGCCGGTGACGACATGGCGCCCGACGCCGCTTCGCCGAGGCGGGTCAGGAACCGCTCGTCGATCTGCGGCTCGGGACCGGATCGCTGGTCGGCGGTCGGGAACAGCAGGAACTGGTGGTCGCAGCCGGGGCAGTCGACCAGCGCGCCGTACGCGTCGAGCGCACGCCCGACCTGGTACCGACGGCCACACGCGGGGCAACCGAACCGCACGGTCACCTCACCCCGATCAGGTCGTCGCGCTGGGCTCGCTCGGGCACGCGGGGCTTCGGGGGTTCGGTCGGCGCGGCTCGCCCCGGCGTCGGGAGGGTCGACAACGGCGACGGCGGCAGCGTCGCCTCGGCCCGGACCTCGACCCCGGACCGCTCCGGGCGGGCGATCCCGCTCGTGTGCGCCGCCGCGAGCAGCCCGCGCACCACGACGAACCCGAACACCGCCGCCAGCGCGAGGCAGGTCGCGACCCCGATCACCACCAGGCCGTGCTGGAGCCACCCGCCCGCGCCCGGCATCCGCGGGACCGGCGTCCGGCCGTAGATCGCCTCCGGCAGCACCACGTGCCCGTCGACCAGCCGGAGCTGGGTCAGCGACGCGGTGGACTCGTCGAGCAGCGCGGCCTCGCACAGCTTCAACGCCCGCAGCAGCTCGCGGACGTTCGCGAACCGCGCGTCGCGGTCCTTCTCGAGGCACCGCATCACGGTCCACTCGACGCACGGCGGCAGCGACATCTCCGGCGCGACCGCCACGAACGGCGCCGGCAGGTCGGTCAGGTGCGACATCAGGACGGGCGCCGGCAGGCCCTCGGCGAACGGGTACGCCCCGGTGAGCGCGCGGTACAGCACCACCCCGAGCGCGTAGATGTCGCACCGCTGATCGAGCGATCGGCCCCGGATCTGCTCCGGGGCCATGTACATCGGGGTGCCGACCATCAGCCCCTCGCTCGTGGTGTGCACCGCGTCCTCGGTCTCGGCCACGAGCCCGAAGTCGACCAGCTTCACGAGGTCGTCGCCGTACGCGTTCCCCCCCGCGGGGGCCCGGGTGACGAGCACGTTCGCCGGCTTGAGGTCGCGGTGGACCAGCCCGAGGTCGTGCGCCTCGCCGAGCGACCCGCAGATCTGGCGCGCGATCCGCACCGCCCGGACCGGATCGAGCCGACCGTCGGCCACCAGCGCCTGGAGCGTCGGGCCCTCGACGTACTCCATCGCGATGTACGGCTGATCGTCGCCGATCCCGTGGTCGTACACCCGGACCGTGTTCGGGTGGGACAGCCGCGCCAGCTGGGCCGCCTCGCGCAGGAACCGCTCCCGGAACCGATCCGGCCGCCCCCCCGCCAGCGACGGCGCGAGGATCTTCAGCGCCACCGTCCGTCCGGTCGGGCGGTGCTCGGCGAGGTACACCCGGGCCGAGGCGCCGCGCGCGATCAACCGGACGATCCGGTAATCGTCGGCGAACGGTTGCCCCACCAGCGAATCGGGTGGGTGGGCGGCGAGGGTCGGCTCCATGCCCCGCGATCGTACGAGGTCGGAGCGACGGCGCCGAGGCCGGGGCGCGCACGGGTCCGGGTCAGATCGATGACAATTCCGTGACAGCGGTCGGCGGACACGCCGCGCTGGCGCGTTGGCGCCATAATCCGACCCCGAATGACCCGTCGCGTGCTGCTGGTGGAAGACGAGGTGGATCTGGCGACGCCGATCCAGCACCTCCTCCGCGCGCAGGGCCTGCTGTGCGAGGTCGCCGCCACCGGTCGGGAGGCGCTCGACGCGGCCGCGGCGAACCGGCCGGATCTCGTGTTGCTCGACCTGATGTTGCCAGATCTGTCGGGGGTGGAGGTCTGCCGCCGGTTGCGGGCGAATCCGGCGACGGCGGACCTGCTGATCGTGATGGTCACCGCCCGGACGGACGAGTACGACAAGATCGTGGGGTTCGAGGCCGGTGCCGACGACTACATCACCAAGCCGTTCAGCGTGCGCGAGCTCGGCCTGCGGGTCCAGTCGCTGCTCCGCCGATCCGGGCGGACCCGCCCGCCGGAGCCCGAGCCGGA
>JBEBJW010001486.1:0-2130 GCA_040079715.1 Myxococcota bacterium
CACGGGGCGCTGGTGGTCGCGCTGATCGGGTCGGTGGGCGGGTCGACGGCCGGGTGTGGATCGGGGGTGAAGACCGCGTCCGACGCGCCATTCTCGATCTCGAGCCTCAAGTCCGCGGTGTGGTCGATCGCCACGGCGAGCGACGACGCCGGTGCCACCGCGGTGCTGCTCCTCGGCGAGCGGAAGTTCGACTGCGGGCTGTTCTCGGGCGACCCGGTGCTCGACGACACGCTGGTCGACCTGACCGCCGAGGGAGTCGGCCTCGTGTTCGTGCTCGACCAGTACGCGTACGAGGGCTCGGTCGTGTCGGAGTGGACGGGCACCTGGACCTCCGACGGGAGCACAGCCTACGGCGAGCCGTACGCGGGCAGCCGGAGCGTCCAGGCCTACGCGTTCGAAGACGGGTTCCTGCTCGGCGTGGACTCCGAGAACCCGTCGTGGCTCCACCTCGACAAGGTCGAGGACAAGGTCTCCGGCTCGTTCGACGTGGGCTGGTGGTCGGGCTCGTTCTCGGCCGAGGCGTGCGACGACGGCTGGCTCGGCACCTCGACCTCGACGTACGGCTCGACCGACTCCGGATTCTGACGACGGCGCGCGGCGATCCCGGGCGGTTATGCAAGGTGCCGGTGAGGTTGGACCCGTGCTGGTGCTGCTGACGTTCGGGACGCTCGCGGGCTGCATCGAGCCGCCGGTCCCGCGGAACTGCGAGATCCGCACCCCGTACTACCCGGACGACGACGGTGATGGCCTCGGCGACCCGTCGGAGGTGTACCTCGGGTGCGAGCCGCCTCCCGGGTGGGTGACGGTCGCCGCGCCGGCCACCACCGGCGACACTGGCGCCCCGGGCGGGTCCGGCGACACCGGCAGCGCCCCGGAGACCGGCGGCACCGGGTCCGTCACGGAGACGGGGTCGATCCCGGAGACCGGCGGCACCGGCGCGACCACGACCAGCACCGGCGGGACCGACACTGGCACCGGCGGGACCGGCACCACGACCACGTCTCCGGGCGACACCGGCGGCACGACCGGCGACACCGGCGCGACGACCGGCGACACGTCCACCGGCGGCTCGACCGGAGGCACTGGGTCTCCCGCTCGACCGCTCGGGGCTGGATCCGCCGCGGCCCGGTCGGCGTGGTGACCGCGGAGCCGCCGGGCGAGCCCGGGATGGCCCTCGACCCCGGCCCCGCGCGGTTCGGCGCCGCGATGGCCCGCCGGTTCGGCCCGCTGTACCACCTGCTCGGCCTCGGGCGCGCCCTCGGGCGGACCCGGCTCGAGGATCACGCGGTGCAGACGATCCGCGACGCCGTCGGTCGCGGCCCGGTGGTGTACGTGCTGCCCCGGGTGTCGACCCTCGATCACCTCGCGCTGAACGCGGCCCTCACCGCCCGGCACCTCCCGCTGTCGGTGTGGGCGCCGCGGATCCGCACCACGCCGTGGTTGCCGCTCGGCGAGATCTGGGACCAGGCGAAGCACCGGGCGACCGAGCGCGCCGCCGACCCGGTCGACAGCGGGTGGATCGTCCGGGCGCTCGCCGCCGGCCAGCCGATCACCTGGTTCGTCGACGATCGTCCGCGGTGGCTGACCCGCCCCCCGATGTCGTTCGACCCGCTGGTGGCGGCGGCCGAGCTCTCCCCGCCGGTCCAGATCGTCCCGCTGATGGTGGTGTGGGACCGCTCCCCCGAGCCGACCGACCCGGTGCGTCGGTTCTTCCTCGGCAAGCAGGGGGTCCCCGGGTTCCTGTGGCGCCTGTGGCGGGCGATGCGGAGCGCCGACGCGTTCGTCCACGTCGGCCAGCCGATCGAGCTGCCCCAGCTCCGCGAGCGGGTCGGACGGGAGCGGCTCGCCGGGGTGCTCCGCCGGGTGCTGGCCCGCGCCCTCCGCGACGAGCGGCGCCTGGTCCACGGCCCGCGCCTGATGCCCCACCGCACGATGAAGAACCTCGTGCTGAAGAACCCGCCGATGCGCGCGCTCGCCCGCCAGGAGTCGGCGCTGACCGGCGCCCCGGTCGAGAAGATCGAGCGGAAGCTGTCGGTCGAGTACGACCGGATCGCCGCCAACTTCTCGTGGACCACGATCCAGCTCCTCCACCTGCTGCTCCGCCCGCTGTGGACCCGGGTGTTCAGCGGG
>JBEBJW010001487.1:0-2127 GCA_040079715.1 Myxococcota bacterium
CGTGCAGCTCGAGCCGGCCGGAGCCGTCGGACAGGGCGCGTTGGAGGGCCGAGAACGAGGTCCGGCCGTTCGGCTCGACCGCGACGAGCTCCCCGTCGAGGATCAGCCCGGGCACACCGAGCGCCTCGACCGCCCGGGCGATCGGGGCGAGCCGCGCGGTCCAATCGAGGCCGGACCGCGTCACCAGCGACGCGCCGTCGCCGGTCGACCGGGCGAGGATCCGGTACCCGTCGAGCTTCAGCTCATGGATCCATCGCTCCCCGTCCGGCGCCGCGTCGACCGCGGTGGCGAGCGACGGCGCGAGCGGCCACGCCACCTCCCCCCGGATCGCCCCCGGCAGGTCGTCGATCCCAGCGACCGGATCGTCCGGGTGGACCTCGCCTGCCTCCCGGGTCCACACGCGATCCGCGGCCGACGCGATCCGCGCGAGATCGCGGCCGGTGGTGACGCTCGTGTCGTGCCCGTCGACCGCGTCGGTGCCGTGACCGCGCCGCGCGTGGGTGTCGTCCCCCTTGATCAGCAACCAGTCGGCCCCGCGGGCGGATCGGACCAGGTGCCACCGACCGCCGAGCCGCTCCCCGTGGAGCTCGAACGTCAGCCGGCCCGCGTCGAGCGAGGCGCGGGCGTCCCCGTGCGGGGTCCAGGTGCCGCGGTCCCACAGCAGGACGGTGCCTCCGCCGTACTCGCCCTTCGGGATCGTCCCCTCGAACGCTCCGTACGCGAGCGGGTGGTCCTCGGTCCGCACCGCCAGCCGCTTGTCGCCGGGGTCGAGGCTCGGCCCCTTCGGCACCGCCCACGACAGCAGCACCCCGTCGAGCTCGAGGCGGAAGTCGTAGTGGAGCCGCCGGGCCGCGTGCTGTTGGATCACGTACGTCAGGCGGCTCGGATCCGAGGGGCCGACCTCGCCCTCCGGCTCCGGGGTCGCAGCGAAGTCCCGCTTCCGCCGGTAGGTCTCGAGGCCCATCCGTCAGCCCGACGCGGCCTTCGAACGCTTCTTCGGCGGCTTCCGCTCGGCGTCCCCGTGCGCCTCCGCGCCCGCGCGGCCGAGGCTCCGCTTGAGGGCGTCCATCAGGTCCACGACCTCCGCCGGCTCGTCGTGGGCCTCGCGGAGCGGGATCGCCTCCCCCGCCGCTTTCCGCTCGATCATCGCCAGGACGTCGTCCCGGAACGTGTCGCGGTACCGGTCCGGCTCGAACGGGCGGGTCAGCGCACCGATCAAGTCGAGCGCGAGCTTCACCTGACGCGGATCCGGCGCCTCGGTCGGCAGGCTGGTCACCTCCGACAGCGCCTGGACCTCGTCCGCGTAGTGCATCGTCGACAGACACAGCCCGCCCTGCGACACCCGGAGCGCGGCGAGGTGCTGTTTGTCGCGCAGCACGAACCGCGCGATCCCCACCTTGCGCGCCTGCTCCATCGCCTCGACCAGCAACCGGTACGGTCGAGCGCCACCCTCGGCCGGGCCCAGGTAGTACGGGCGCTCGTAGTACACCGGGTCGATCTCGTCGAGCGACACGAAGTCCTGGATCTCGATCGCGTGGCCCGCCTCGGGGCGGAGGGACGCGAGCTCCTCGTCGTCGATCAGCACGTACTGGTCCGGCGCCACCTCGAACCCGCGGGCCGCCTGGCCGAAGTCGTACTCCTTGCCGCTGTCCGGGCAGTACAGCTTCGTGCGGAGCCGGCAGCCGCCGTCCTCGGTCAGCCGGTGGAACCGGACGGTCTTGTCCTGCACCGCGCTGAACATCTGGACCGGGATGTGGACCAGCCCGAACGTCACCGACCCTCTCCACATCGATCGCGGCATGCTCGCTCCGGGGTGCATCGGATGCAGACGCGATATGCCGCCACCGAATCGGTCGGCAACCCTGCAGCGGCCAGCGGGGTGGGTCAGACCGTCCACTTCCGCGGCTGGAACACCGGATCGGGCCACCGCGGCCACTCTCGTCCGTCGAGCGGGCGCGCGGCGCGGAGCTGGTCCGGGGTCGCGTCGAGGACGAGCCGCGCCGCCTCGACGGTCAGCCGGGTCCACGGCACCGCGATCCGGCGGTGACCGAACCCGAACCTGCCGCCGAACCCGACCACCGCGTACGCGATCGAGCCGGTGTGGAGGTCCACCACCAGGTCCTGGAG
>JBEBJW010001488.1:0-2127 GCA_040079715.1 Myxococcota bacterium
GGCGCGGCTCGAGCTCGTGTGGGGCTCCGACCGCTGACCGGACGGACGCGGTCGGGGTCGGGGCCGATCCCCCGTCCGAGCGCGCCCACAAACTTTTCACCATCGCGGCGTCCGAGGCTGGGGGCGCAGGCGGCACCTGTCCTATGATGGTCGTCCGGTCCCGACTGGACCCCCCGGAGCTCCGACGATGTCGAACCAGGACCTCCCCGTGGAGGACGAGCGGACCGACTCCGTTCCCAAGGCCGCCCCGACCTACGCCGACGACGAGATGCGAACCCTCGGGGACCGCCTGGCGGCGCTGTACGACGCCCAGGCGGCCGATCCGGGCGCGCCGGTGGCGGACGAGATCGCCCGGATCCGCGCGCGGATGCGCAAGGGCCCGCGGCTGCGCGCCGGCGAGTTCCTGAAGGACGGCCGGTACCGGCTGATCGAGCGCAGCCGGACCGGGTCGGCCGACGGGTACTGGAAGGCGTGGGATCGGGTGAGCGCCGATCTCGTGCTGGTGCGGGTGTTCCACGGCGACTGGGTCGGCGATCCGACCGCGATCGCCCGGTTCAAGGAGCGCGGCGATCAGCTCGAGCAGCTGGTCCACCCGAACATCGGCGGGGTCCTCGACGCCGATCGGACCGACGACGGCTTCGTGTACGTCGCCGCCACCTACTTCACGTCCGGCGATCTCGCGCACGCGCAGCTCGACGCGACGGACGCGATCCAGGTCTCGCTCGAGGTCGCGCAGGCGCTGCGGCACGCCCACGAGCACGGGGTCGTCCACGGGGACGTCCGCCCGTCGAACGTGATGCTGTCGGCGGACGGCTCGGCGCACCTCGTCGGGTTCTCGATCGAGGCCAAGGCCCCCGAAGCCACCTCGGTGTACCGCGCCCCCGAAGCGACGGAAGACAGCTACGTCCCCGCCGCCCCGGCCGACGTGTACGCGCTCGGGATGACGGCGCTCGCCGCCCTCCACCGGGCCGAGCTGCCGTTCTGGGTCCTGCGCGACCCGAGCCGGCTGATCCGCGGGCTCGCGGTCGGCGAGACGGTCAAGGCGGTGCTCACCCGCGCGACCGACTGGGATCTCGGCGTTCGATACCCGACGATCTCCGCCCTGCTCGACGACTGGCTGTCCGACCACGAGCTCGTGTCGTCGTTGGCGGTGCGGGCCCGGGCGCGCGGCAGGCACCCGATCGCCGCCCAGCACTACGAGAAGCTGCTCGAGATCCAGCCGGGGCGCGGGGTCGAGATCCGGACGATCCTCGGCGACGTGTACATGGCGATGGGCGCGTACGATCGCGCGATGACCCACCTCCTCGCCGCGCTCGAGCGCACGAGCGACGTGGAGGCGCTGTTCGCGCCGCTGCGGATCGCGGCCGAGCACACCGGTGACTGGTCGAAGCTGGCGGAGGCGCTGTGGACCCAGGCCCGCGCCCGCGACGCCGGACGGCGGGTGGTGCTGCGGATCGAGCTCGCGAAGATCAACTTCGACAAGCTCCAGAACCCCGTCGCGTCCGCCGAGACCTGGAGCCAGGTGCTCGCGGACCACCGGACCCCCGACCAGGCGGTGATCGCGCTCCGGTCGCTGTGCGACCTCGCGAAGCTCCGCCAGGACTGGGTCGGGTTCACCGAGTACAGCCAGGAGCTGCTCGAGTACGTGCCGGAGGACGAGCGGTCCCGGATCGAGTACGCGATCGGCCGGGTGTTCCTCGAGCACCTGAGCGACGAGACCCGCGGCCTCGAGTTCATCGATCGGGCCGAGGCGGTCGGGTACACCGAGCTCGAGCTCGCCCCCCGGATGCAGGGGATCCGGGCGAAGCGCGGCCAGTGGAAGCGCGTGATCCAGCTGATGGTGATGCAGGCCGCCACGCAAGACATCGGCGAGGCGAGCCCGACCCTGCTCCGGGCCGGGATCATCGCCAGCGCGGTCCACCTCGAGGAAGAGGCGTTCACGGTGTACCACGCGCTGCTCGAGCGCGCGCCGAAGCACGTGGTCGCGCTGCGACACGTCGCGCGGCTGCACCACCGGGCCCACGAGCAGGACAAGGCGCTTCGGTACTACGAGCGGCTGTGGGAGACCTACAAGGGCAAGGACTCCGAGGAGCCCGAGGCGAGCGAGCGGGCGGCGGACTGCACCGC
>JBEBJW010001489.1:0-2126 GCA_040079715.1 Myxococcota bacterium
CTGCTCGACGGCCACGGGATCCGGGTCGGGTACGGCGCCCTGCGGGAGGCGGCCCAGACCGACGTCGACGGCACCTCGATCGACACGCTGGAGGAGCTGGCGGTCGACCTCGGCCTCGACGCGACCCAAGCGGTGATCCCGCCGGACCAGCTGCTGCTCCCCGCCGCGCACAACCTGCCGTGCATCGCGATCGTCACCCTCCCGAACGGGTTCCTGCACTTCGTGGTCGTGTGGCGGGTGGTCGCGGGGTGGGTCCAGGTGATGGATCCCGGGGTCGGTCGGCGGTGGCTGCGGCCCGCCGCGCTGATCGAGCGCCTGTACCGCCACCGGATGACCGTCCCGCGCGACGCGTGGCTCGAGCACGCCCGGTCGGACGAGTTCCTCCGTCCGCTGCGGGCCGAGCTGCAGGCCCTCGGGCTGCGGCCCGGCGAGGTCGCGGCCCGGGTGGCGACCGCGGTCGGCGGGGACCCGTCGGCGTTGGCGCGCCTCGACGCCGCTGCGAGGTTCACCGCGGCGACCCGGACCGCGGTCCGGCTCGGTCCCGCCGACGTCCGCGCGATGCTCACCCAGCTCGAGCGACCGGAGGCCGAGGTGCCCTCCGCGTTCTTCGGCGTCACCCCGGTCGACGGGGACGGCCCGCCGCAGCTCTCGCTGACCGGCGCGATCATCGTCCGGGTCCGCGGGCGCCTGCCGGGGGCGGGCCGGACCGATCCGCGGGCAGTGGCCCTGCGGGCGCGGGTCGATCGGCGGGAGGCGGTGTCGCTCCAGCCGCTGTGGCCGATGATCCGCGCGACGGGCACCGCCCGGCTGGTCGCGCTCGCCGGCCTGGCGGCGGTGTCGGCCGGGTTGACCGTGGCCCAGGCCCTGCTGTTCCGCGGGATGGTCGATCTCACCGGCGACTTCGCGACCACCCGCCACCGGCTCGGCGCCCTCGCGGCGATCGCGCTGCTGTTCGCGGTGAACGGGGTGATCGACGTCGGGTTCGAGCGGTCGCTCGCGGCGATCGGCCGCCGGCTCGAGGTCGGGCTGCGGATCGCGCTGTACACGAAGCTCCCGCGGCTCGACGACGTGTACTTCCGGACCCGCCTCGTGTCGGATCTGGCCGACCGGACCTACGGGATCCACCGGATCGGCGAGCTGCCGGTGCTGGCGGGGACCGTGGTCCGGACCGCGCTCGAGCTCGGGGTCGTGGTGGTCGCGATCGGCTTGCTCGACGGCGTGGCCGGGGTGATCGCGGCGGCGGGGGTGGCGGCGATCGTCGCGGTGCCCCTCGCGGCCTCGCCGGTGCTGAACGAGCGGGATCGCGGAGTGAGCGAGCAGTTCGGCGGGCTGTCGCGCCTGTTCCTCGACGGCCTGCTCGCGATGTGGGCGATCCGGTCCCACGTGGCGGATCGGGCGGTGCGGATCGAGCACGAAGCGCTGCTGGTCACCTGGTCCGGCGCCGCCCGGCGGTTCGTGTCGGCGTGGGTCGCGACGGATCTGGTGGCGTCGGCGGTCGGCGTCGCGGTCGCGGCCGCGGTGCTCGGGGCGCACGTGGCGCGGGTCGGGTGGACCGGCGCGGCCCTGCTGCTGGTCTGGTGGTCCCTCCAGCTCCCGTCCCTCGGGGATCGGCTCGCCGCCGCGTACCGCGCGTTCCCCGAGCTCCGGAACGTCGCGCTGCGGCTGCTCGAGCCGCTCGGCGGGCCGGAGACGGCGACGGGCGGGGCGTCGGTCGACCCGGCGTCGGCGGTCGGCGTCGGGCTCGGGCTGCGGGGGCTGACGGTGCGACTCGGCGGCCGCGCGGTGTTGTCCGGGGTCGATCTCACGATCGCGCCGGGCGAGCACGTGGCGATCGTCGGGCGGTCCGGGAGCGGAAAGTCGACGCTGCTCGCCGCGATCCTCGGGTTTCACCCGGCCGACGGCGCGATCGAGGTCGACGGCCGACCGGTCGACGTCGGCTCGCTCCGGGCGGTGACGCGGTGGATCGACCCGGCGGCCCAGCTGTGGAATCGGTCGGTGCTCGCGAACCTCCGGTACGGCGGGGACGACGGCGCGGACCTCGAGCAGCTGCTGGTCGACGCCGAGCTGCTCGGGGTGATCGGCGAGCTGCCCGACGGGCTGCAGACCGCGATCGGCGACGGGGGCGG
>JBEBJW010001490.1:0-2124 GCA_040079715.1 Myxococcota bacterium
GACGACCGCCGCCGCGCCGAGCTGGCACGCCATCACGGCGCCTCCCGGCTCGACCTTGATCGCGGTGACGCCCTTGCCCGCCGCCTTCAGGATCGGGAACGCGTCGGCGGACAGCACCGCCGCGCGGCCCCGGGTGGTCGCGACGCACACCCGCGCCCCCCGCGCGTGCTCGACGCCCAGCCCGGAGTGGTCGCCACCCGGGGTCGGGGCAGGGGAGACCAGCGGGTACACGGCGAACACCTGATCGCCCTCGTCCAACCGGGCGTACTTCCGGCCGGATCGGTTGGAGACCTCCTCGTGCGCAGCGAGCGCGAACCGCATCCCGCGTCCGCCGGCGGTGATCGCGATCGCGTACGGCGGCGGCGGATCCTCCCCGCCCGGCGCCCCCGAGTCCGGTTCGGACCCCGGATCGAGCGATCCGGCGGGCGCGACCGGGGGCTCTCCGGCGGGAACCCGGTCGCGGGCCGGTGGCGCCGATCGTGCGACACCACCCCGACGACCTTCTCGCCGTCCTCGAACGAGAAGCTGGCCTGGAGCGGCTCGCCGTATCCGGCGGTCTGGGGGACCGCGTCGACCCGCACCACGTAGGCCGCGCCGAGGTTGGTGAAGAACGTGATCGTCGACCGGGTGTTCGCCTCGAACAACCAGCCGATCTCGTCGCCCTCCCGCACCCGGATCTTCGCCAGCCCCGAGAACGACGACTGGCGCTTGATCCACCCGTCGCGGGTCACGACCACGAACGCGTCCTCGTCGACGATGTACGCGTGCTCGTCGAACGCGACCGCGTCGGTCGGCTCGCCGATCCGGGTCCGCCGGTCGTCGGCGTAGTGCTTGCGGAGCTCCTTCAGCTCGCGCCGGACCTCGGCCCACAGCTTCTTCTCCGACGCGAGCAGCTTCTCGATCCGCTCGGCCTCGGTGCGCTTCTCGGCCAGCTCGTCGAGGATCGCCTGCATCTCGAGCTTCGCGAGCTTGTACAGGCGCAGCTCGAGGATCGCGTCCGCCTGGATCTCGGTCAGCTCGAACCGGGCGATCAGCCGCTCGGCCGCGTCCTTCTTCCCGTCGGACGCGCGGATGATCCGGATCGCCTCGTCGAGCGCGTCGAAGATCTTCGCCAGCCCCTCGAGGACGTGGATCCGCTCCCGGAGCTCCTTCAGGTCGAACTGGTACCGCCGTCGCACCGTCTCGAGCCTGAAGTCGAGCCAGTGGACCAGCATCTCCCGCAGGTTCAGCCGCGCCGGCGTCGGGACGTCGCTGCCCGGAGTCGGGACCAGCGCGGTGAGGTTGGCCGGCCAGGTCGACTGGAGCGGCGTCCGCTTGAACAGGAACGCCATCACCACGTCGGGCGAGGCGTCCGCCTTCAGCTCGAGCACGATCCGGACCTGGTCGGTCGACTCGTCCCGGACGTCGACCACCTGCGGCAGCCGCTTCGCGCGCACGTGCTCGCCGATCGTCTCGACGATCTTCGCCTTGTTCTGGCCGTACGGGATCGAGTCGACCACGATCTGCCGCCGGCGGCCGCTCTCCGCGTCGAGGGACCAGGTCGCGCGGACCCGGAGCGTGCCCTGGCCCGTCTCGTACAGCGACGCGAGCTCGGCCGGCGACGACAGGATGTGTCCGCCGGTCGGGAAGTCCGGGCCCTTCACGAACTTCAGCAGGTCGCGAACCGTCGTCGCCCGGTCGTCGATCAGGGCGATCGCGGCGTCGACCACCTCGCCGAGGTTGTGCGGCGGGATCCGGGTCGCCATCCCGACCGCGATTCCCTCGCTGCCGTTGACCAGCAGCTGCGGCACCTGGGCGGGGAGGACCACCGGCTCGAACCGCTGGCCGTCGTAGTTCGGGCGGAAATCGACGACCTGCTTGCGGATCTCGGACAGCAGCTCTTCGGCGAGCGGCCGGAGCCGACACTCGGTGTACCGCATCGCGGCCGGCGGATCCCCGTCGAGCGAGCCGAAGTTGCCCTGCCCGTCGACCAGCATCGACCGGAGCGAGAAGTCCTGCGCCATCCGGACCAGCGCCTCGTAGATCGCGCTGTCGCCGTGCGGATGGTACTTCCCCATCACCTCGCCCACGACCTCGGCGCACTTCCGGTACCGGCCGCTCGGCACGAGGTTCATGTGGGCGAAC
>JBEBJW010001491.1:0-2124 GCA_040079715.1 Myxococcota bacterium
CCCTAGCCCTCCCCAGGGAGGGAATTCCTCAGAACGGGTCGGCCGGCGGCTCCTGCCCGACGAACTCGCCGGTGACCGGGTCGACGTTCGCCGCCTCGATCGCGTCGCGGACCCACGGATCGTCGAAGTCGTCGCACGCGAGCAGCAGCCGGGCGGCGGCGAGCTTGACCGGCGCGAGCTCGGCCCACACCGCCGACGACAGGAAGTGCGCCTGCACCGGATCGATCACCCCGCGCTCGAGCCACTCGCGGCATCGCCCGCAGGTCATCAGGGTGCGCTCGGGGTCCGGCTCCTCCGGGAACGGCGGGAGCTCGTACGGGCGCACGTCACCGTCGCCCCCGCACAGCTCGCACTTTCCGCGCGACCGCCGGGTCAACAGCTTCCCCAAGGCGCCCACCTGGGGCCGTTGTTTCGGTCTCTTGCGCGCCATCGACGTCGCGGGCCATCCGAGAAGGGTCGGGCTTATCTCCGTGGGCGCGCCTGTCCAGCGGGTCGGACCGGGACCACACAGTCGTCGCCCGGCCGGCACGGTCGCTCCCGTCCGGTCGGCGGCGGAGCGACGCGCCACAATATCGGACGGGGTCGGTCGTTGTCGGTGGCGTGGGTGGGACGGATGACGGTGCGCAACACGAGGGAGATCGCGGACGTGGCTTCGTCGTCGCTCGATCGGCGGATCGCGTCGCTCGGCACCGAGCTCCTCGGGTTCCTCCGGCGCCGGACCGTGGACCCGGAGGAGGTCGCGCAGGAGACGTGGATCCGGGTCGCCGCGGCCGATCCGGACTGCCCGGACGACCGCTCGTTCCGGGCGTTCGTGTACGTGGTCGCGCGCCGCCTGTTGATCGACGCCGCGCGCCGTCGGGCCCGCGCCCGGCCGCTGGTCCCGCTCGACGGTGGGCAGCACCCGTCCGACGACGCCCCGCCCGACGCGGCGCTGTCCGCCGGCCAGTCCCTCGCGGTGGTCGAGCGGACGCTGCGCGAGATGAAGCCCGAGCTCGCGGAGGTGTTCCGGTGGCGGATGACGACCGACCTGTCGTTCAAGCAGATCGCCGAGCGCCAGGGGGTGTCGCTGAACACGGCCCTCGGGCGGCACCACCAGGCGACGAACCACATCGCCCGCGCCCTGCGGGAGCACGGCCTGTGGACGGAGTGACGATGTCTTGTTCCCACGCGACGACCACCACGGTGGCCTGGCTGTACGGCGAGGCGCCGGACGCGCACGCGCTCCACGTGGCCGGGTGCCCGGACTGCGCCGCGGTCGCCGACGACCACGCCGGGGTGGTCGGGGCGCTCGGCCCGGCGCTCGGCGCGCTCCGTGACGCGGCGGAGGCTCCCGCGCGCGAGCCCGTCCCGCGGCGATCCCGGTGGGCGATCGCCGGGTTCGGGCTGGCGGTGGCGGCGGCGGCGGCGCTCGCGGTGTCGACCCGGGCGATCCCGCCGACCGTCCCCTCCGGGGCGACCGCCGCCCCGACCATCGCGGCGATCGACACGTTCGACGCCGCCCTCGACGACCTCGACCTCGATGTGGCGACACTCGAGCAGGAGCTGCAGTGACCATGGTCTGGCTGGTGTCGATGATGGGGTGGGCGGCGCCCGGCGACGCGGCGCCCGGCGACGCGGTGGTCGACGATCCGCCGACCGGCACGCTCGCGACCGGGTTGATGGCCCGCGAGCAGGAGCTGCTCGACGCGACCCGCCGGACCGATCCCGGGTACTACGAGAAGCTGCTCCGGCTGCGCGACACGGACCGCCCGGCGTACCTGACCGCCCTGTACAAGGTCGCGAAGCTGGTCGACCGGGCGAAGACGGACCCGGTGTTCGCCGAGCGGCTCCGGTCGATCCGCGAGCACGAGGACCGGCTGCGGACCCTCGCGAAGGGGTTCTCGGCCCTGTCGCCCGCGGACCAGCGGACCCGGCGGGCGGAGCTCGAGGCGGTCGCGAACGAGCTGATGGACCTGAAGCAGGCGGAGCGGCGGGCGCGGCTCGACGAGCTCCGGGCGCGGCTCGCCGACCTCGAGCAGGAGATCGACGCCCGGGAGCAGGACCGAAAGCGGATCGTCGACGAGTACGTCGATCAGCTCGTCGAGGGCCGGGGGCTGTAGCCGCGGCAGGCCCCCTGCCCCAGCC